>NZ_AMRL01000016.1 GCF_000299935.1 Oceanibaculum indicum P24
CGATGGGGCGGCGGCGGCCATCCGCTACGCCGCCGAGGGCTTCCCGACCCATGCGCTGCTGGCCGATTACGTCTCCGCCAATGCCAAAGCCTATGCGCGCTGGGATGCCAACAAGGCGATCTACCTGCCGAATGGCCGCCCGCCGAAGGTGGGGGAGCTGTTCGTGCAGAGCGATCTTGCCCGCACCCTGACCTATATGGCGGATCAGGAGAAGGCCGCCGGCGGCGGCCGGAAAGAGGGCTTGCGCGCCGCACGCGACGCTTTCTACAAGGGCGATATCGCCCGGACCATCGCCCGCTACCATGCCGAGAATGATGGCTGGATGACGGAGCAGGACCTGGCCGATTTCTCGGTCACTTTCGAGAAGCCGGTCTCCGGGCGCTTCAACGGCATGACGGTCTATACCTGCGATGTCTGGTGCCAGGGGCCGGTGCTGATCCAGATGCTGAACCTGCTGAAGGGCATCGACCTGCGCGGCCTGGGCCATAACAGCCCTTCCTATATCCATCTGCTGACCGAGGCGATGAAGCTGTCCTTCGCCGACCGCGAGGCCTATTACGGTGATCCGCGCTTCGTCGATGTGCCGATGGCGGCGCTGCTGTCTGACGAGTATGCCGATCTGCGGCGCGGGCTGATCGACCCGAACAGGGCCTGGCCGGAGATGCCGCCGGCGGGCGATCCCCGCAATCTGCGCGCCATTCTCGGCAACAGCGGAAGCAAGGCACCGGTCCGTGATGGCGAGCCGCCGCTGTCGCCCGATACCTCCTATGTCTGCGCGGTGGACCGCTGGGGCAATGTGTTCTCCGCCACGCCCAGCGACACCTCGAACGACGCGCCGGTGATTCCGGGGCTGGGCATCTGCCCGTCCTCGCGCGGCTCCCAGGCTTTCACGCAGGAAGGCCATGCCAGCGAGCTGATGGGCGGCAAGCGCCCGCGGCTGACGCCGAACCCGGCGCTGGCGGTGTTTGACAATGGCGCCTTGATGCCGTTCGGCACGCCGGGCGGCGATGTTCAGTCGCAGGCCATGCTGCAGGTGCTGCTGAATGTCGGCGTGTTCGGCATGGACACGCAGTCGGCCATCGACGCGCCGCGCTTTGCGACATACAGCTTCCCCGATTCCTTCGCGCCGCACCCCTATTACCCGGGCCGCCTCACGCTGGAGGGGCGGATCGAGCGCCGGACGCAGGACGCCCTCGCCGCCCTTGGCCACGATGTCGTATCCTGGCCGGACTGGACCTGGAAGGCTGGCGGCGTGTGCGCCATCGTCGCCGATCCGGCGACCGGGCTGAAGGCCGGGGGCGCGGACCGCCGCCGGCCGTCCGGCGTGGCGGGGCTGTAAATCCGGTAAGGCTGTAAGGACAAGGCTGAAGGCAGCCGAGGACAGAATAATGAGTACACCGACCAAGGACCGTCCCATCGGCGTTCCCGATATCCGCGCCCGCAAGGGCGGGCAGCCGCTGGTCTGCCTGACCGCCTATACCGCGCCCATCGCGAAGCTGCTGGACCCGCATGTCGATCTGCTGCTGGTCGGCGATTCGCTGGCGATGGTGGTCTATGGCATGGACTCCACGCTGGGCGTGTCGCTGGACATGATGATCGCCCATGGCAAGGCGGTTACGCGTTCGGCCCGCCATGCCTGCGTGGTGGTCGATCTGCCCTTCGGCTCCTACGAGGAATCGCCGGAGCAGGCCTACCGCGCCGCCGCGCGGGTGCTGGCGGAGACCGGCTGCGCGGCGGTGAAGCTGGAAGGCGGGGTGGCGCTGGCGCTGACCATCCGCTTCCTGGCGGAGCGCAATATCCCGGTGCTGGCCCATATTGGCCTGACGCCGCAATCGGTGAACGCCTTCGGCGGCTTCCGCGTGCAGGGGCGGGGTGAGGAGGAGGCCGCGCGCGTCATGGCAGATGCGAAGGCAATAGAGGAAGCCGGCGCCTTTGCCGTGGTCATCGAGGGCGTGCCGGAGCCGCTGGGCCGCGCCATCACGGAGGCCATCGATATTCCCACCATCGGTATCGGCGCCTCGCCGGCCTGCGACGGGCAGATCCTCGTGACCGACGACATGCTGGGGTTGTTCTCCGACTTCACGCCGAAATTCGTGAAGCGCTTCGCCTCGCTGGGTGCCTCGGTGGAGCAGGCGGTCCAGTCCTACGCCGCGGAGGTGACGGCGCGACGCTTCCCCGGCCCGGAACATTGCTTTGGCACGGCTAAGCCGAAGGGGGCGGCATGAGCGATCTTCCCCGCATCGTCCGGACTGTTGCCGATCTGCGCCAGCAGGTCGCGGCCTGGCGCGCCGAGGGGCTGACGGTCGCGCTGGTGCCGACCATGGGCGCGCTGCATGAGGGGCATTTGTCGCTGATGCGGCAGGGCGCTGAAATGTGCGACCGGGTGGTGGCGACGATCTTCGTGAACCCGACGCAGTTCGCACCCAGCGAGGATCTGGATTCCTACCCGCGCCGCGAGGCACAGGATGTCGCCGCCCTGCGCGCGGCCGGCGTGCCGCTGCTGTTCGCGCCGGATGTGACGGAGATGTACCCCAACGGTTTCTCCACCACCGTTACCGTGGCGACAGTCAGCGAAGGTCTGTGTGGCGCGCGCCGGCCCGGCCATTTCGCCGGCGTGGCCACGGTGGTCGCCAAGCTGCTGCTGCAGGCGCTGCCGGATGTCGCGATCTTCGGCGAGAAGGATTACCAGCAGCTGCAGGTGATCCGCCGCATGGCGCGCGATCTCGACATTCCGGTGCGCATCGAGGGTGGGGAGACGGTGCGAGAGGCGGACGGCCTCGCCCTGTCCTCCCGCAACGCCTATCTGACCGCGGAGGAGCGTGCGGCGGCGCCGGCGCTGCATCGCGTACTGGTAGAGGTCGCCGCGCGCATCCGGCATGGCGCCGCGCCGGCCCAGGCGCTGGCCGACGCGGCGGCCGTGCTGGAGGATGAGGGCTTCGGCCCGGTGGAATATGTCGAGCTGCGCGATGCGGAGACACTGGCCCCTGATCCCGCCCCAGGGCGGCCAGGCCGGCTGCTGGCCGCCGCCTGGCTCGGCAAGACGCGCCTGATCGACAATATCGCAGTATAGTCGCGGCATATAACAAGAGGGGAGTGGGCAGGATGAAATTCGGTTTCCGTTGGGTTTTGGTCCTGTTCCTCGCCGCATTGCTACCAGCGCTTCTTCCCGGCGGGCCGGTCCGCGCCGAGGAGAAGCCGGCCATCATCTTCGTGCCGGGCTTCATGACCTCGGAGATCTATGAGGGCAAGCGGCGGATCTGGCTGTCCGAAAGCCCGGCCAGTGCCGAGGCGGATTTCCGGCGCATGATCGTGAAGGATGGCCCGGCCGAGCCGCGCGACGGGCTGACCGCGAACCGGATCATGCCGGATTACGATGCCTTCGTGGCGGCGCTGCGCGCCCATGGCAGCGTGCATCCCTTCCCCTATGACTGGCGGCAGAGCGTCTTCACCAGTGCTGCGCAGCTCGACCGTTTCATCGCGGAGGAACCGGCACTGCGCGATGCACGGCGCATCGTGCTGGTCGCCCATTCGATGGGTGGCCTCGTCGCCACCGCCTTCGCGCAGAATCCGGCGGGTGCCTTCCGGCACAGCGCCCGCGTGGTGAAGCTCATCACCATGGGTACGCCCTATCTGGGCTCCGTGCAGACCGTGCTGGATGCCCGCAACGGCATCGAGCTGGCGCCCGGCAAGATCATGCCGTCGCGCGCCTATCAGCAATGGACGAACAGCTTCCCCGGTTTCTACGAGATGCTGCCGGCCTATCTGGACGGGCCGGGCGGGCAGCCCTGCTGCGCCGATCTGACCGGCGACGAGAAGCGCCCGCTGGCGCTGTGGCGCTATGCAGACTGGCAGCGGATTGACTGGATCGCGGGCACCTACGATCCCGCCGCAGTGGCGCGCACGCTGGAGACCGGCGTCAGCGGCATCCGCCAGGCGGTCGGGCGCTGGCGCGCCGACATGCCGGGCTGGGTGTTCCCCATCGCCGGCCTCACCGACTGGAAGGGCGACACGGCGACGACGACCTCACTCTCCTTCATTGCGAAGGACGGGCAGCTTTCGGCCGGCAAGGGCGACGAATGCACCAGCGATACCGTCACCTGCGGGCCGGGCGATCAGGCGGTGGCGCAGTTCAGCGCCAGCCTGGGCCGGGCATCGGGCGTGCTGGGCCAGCAGGCGGGCAGCTGCTCCGTACGGCTGGGCATCGGGCCGGACGGGCCGATCTTCCATGGCGATATCACCGACGATGTGACCGTCCGTGCCTCGGTCTTCGCCGCCTTGAAGGCGAAAGACAATGCCGACCGCTGGTGCCGGCAGCAGGGGTAGGGATCAGGCTTCCGGAACCGCCGACAGATAGGCCCTGAGCAGCGCATCCAGTGCGGCCCGTTGCTCCGGAGAGAAGGCGCAGATCAGCCGCGTCTGGGTCGCCACATGGTCGGCCACAGCCTGCTCGATGACCGCGAAGCCTTTCTCGGTCAGCGCCACGATGAAACCGCGCCGGTCCGCCGGGTTCTGGCGCCGTTCCACCAGCCCTGCCTTCTGCAACTGGTCGATGCGGTTGGTCACCGTGCCGGAGCTGACCATCGTTGCCGCCATCAGGTCGCCCGGTGACAGCGCATGCGGCGGGCCGGACCGGCGCAGGGTCGCCAGCACATCGAAGGTGGCGCCATTCAGCCCGTGCTTGGCGAAGGTGGCCTCCATCTCCCGCCGGAAATAGCGCGCCACGCGCAGATAACGCCCGATCTCGCCCATCGCGGTCACATCGAGGTCCGGCCGCTCGCGGTTCCATTGCGTGAGAATTCTGTCGATCCGATTCATGAGGGGATGGTCGCCCAGGATTTATCTTGACGTCAAGATTTAATGAATTATCTTGAGGTCAAGACAAATGGAGAATTGCCATGTCGCGGACATCCGACCTGCTGCTGACCGCCATTGCGCCGGCGATCTGGGGCAGCACCTATATCGTCACCACCGAATTGCTGCCGGACGGCTATCCGCTGACCGTGGCGATGCTGCGCGCCCTGCCGGCAGGGCTTCTGCTGTTGCTGCTGGTGCGCGCGCTGCCGCAGGGCATCTGGTGGACCCGCGCCTTCGTTCTGGGGGCGCTGAATTTCTCGGTCTTCTGGTGGCTGCTGTTCGTTGCCGCCTACAGCCTGCCGGGCGGGGTCGCGGCGACGGTTGGTGCCATCCAGCCGCTGATCGTATTGCTGCTGGCCCGGCTGGCGCTGGGCTCGGCATTGCGGCCGCTGGCGGTGCTGGCCGCGCTGGCGGGGATTGGCGGGGTGGCGATGCTGATCCTCACCCCTGCCGCCGCGCTCGATCCCGTGGGGATCGCCGCCGGGCTGGGCAGTGCCGTCTCGATGGCGCTGGGCACGGTGCTCAGCCGGCGCTGGCAGCCGCCGGTTTCGCCGCTGACCTTTGCGGCCTGGCAGCTCAGCGCCGGCGGCCTCCTGCTGCTGCCGGCGGCGCTGTGGCTGGAGCCGCCTCTGCCGGCGCTGAGTGCGGCCAACCTGCTGGGGCTGACCTATCTGGGCCTTATCGGCGCCGCGCTGACCTACATCCTCTGGTTCCGGGGAATCGCCCGGCTGGAACCGTCCGTGGTGTCGCCACTGGGCTTCCTCAGCCCGATGACCGCCGAGATCCTCGGCTGGGCCGTGCTGGGGCAGGCGCTCAGCCCGCTGCAACTCGCCGGCATGGCGGTCGTGCTGGGCAGCGTTTGGCTCAGCCAGCACGCCCAACGGCAGCTCGCGCAGCGGCAGCCGCTCGCTCTGCCGGCATTGCGGCCCTGACCCTTCGGGACAAAGGAGAAATGCCATGGACCTCCTGACCATGACCGGCGGCATCGCCCTCATCCATCTGGCCGCGATAAGCAGCCCCGGCCCGACCCTGTTCGTGGTCATCCGCCACGCCTCGGCGGGCGGCGCGAGCAGCGCTGTCGGCGTGGTCTGCGGCGTGCTGGCCGCCACCCTTATCTGGTCGGGGTCCGCCGCGCTCGGTCTGGGCACGGTGATGGCGGCGCTGCCCTGGCTGAAAGAAGCGGTGCGCATCGCCGGTGGCGCCTACCTCGCCTGGATCGGCCTGCGTATGCTGCTGTCGGCCTTTCGCAGGCAAGTCGGAAAGGGGGAGAATCCGCCTGCGCCAGCCACAAGCACGGCAGCGGCGTTCCGCAGCGGCTTCCTGACCAACCTGTCGAACCCCAAGGTGATTGCCTATTACGCCAGCCTGTTTGCGGTCACCGTACCGCAGCAGGGCGAGCCCCTCGCCATTCTGCTGGCCATCCTGGCGGCGGTCACCGTGTCGGCGCTGTGGTGGAGCTTCGTTGCCGGCTGCCTCAGACTCAGCCGGGTACGCGCCGGCTTCCTGCGGGCGCGGCGGGCGCTCGACGCGGTGTTCGGTGTGGTGCTGATCGGCTTCGGCGCGAAACTGCTGGCCGGGCGGTGAGCATAAGAAAAGGGGTCAGGCCGATCCGGCCTAACCCCTTGTTCTGATTGGTGGGCGCACAAGGACTCGAACCTTGGACCCGCTGATTAAGAGTCAGAAGTCCCTGTGTTCCCGTAATCCGTAAAGCCCCCTTTAATATACTGTTTTTTCTTGATTATCTTCCTGCCTGTCCCGCAGTATGTACGAAGGAATCATATCAGGTTCCAGACACCCGAGACACCTGCTGGACACCTGGAGGGATGGCGTGAAGGTCAAGCTTACGAAAACAGTCGTCGACAAGGCGGAGCCGGTTTCGGGCAAGGACGCGGAATACTGGGATAGTGAGCTGCCGCGTTTTGGCCTGCGTGTGAAGCCCTCAGGTCTGAAGACATTCTTCGTTCGCTATACGACCAAGACAGGCCGCAAGCGGCTGCTCACGGTCGGCGGCTACCCGGCGATGACAGTGGCGGAGGCGCGTGATAAGGCGCGGCGGCTGTTGCTGGAGGTGGGCAACGGTGCGGACCCGAAGGAAGAACAGGACGCCAAACGGAAGGCCGAGACGGTAGCTGAACTCTGTCGGGAGTATCTCGAGCGGCATGCACGGCCAAACAAGCGGCCCAAGAGCATCCGAGAGGACGAGCGGAATATCCGCGCGACCGTGATCCCGATGTTGGGGAAGATCAAGGTTGCCGACGTTACCCGCCGCGATATCGAGGATGTCCTGTTCGCCATCGGCAAGGATCACAAGCCTACGGCTAATAGGGTCCGCTCACTGCTTTCGAAGATGTTCAATCTTGCCATCGCGTGGGGCATGCGAGGCGACAACCCGGTGCGCGGAGTGTCGCGGTTTGCCGAGCAGGGCAAGGCGAACTACCTGCCGCCGGAACAGGCGTCACGCCTGCTTAATGCCGCCCTTGAGCACCCCAACGAGAGAGCGGGGCGGGCCATCGGACTGCTCACGACGACCGGTGCGAGGAAAGGCGAGGTGCTTAACGCGACGTGGGATCAGTTCGATCTCGAGAAGGGTATCTGGACCAAGCCAGCCAGCACCACGAAGCAGAAGAAGATGCACCGCGTCCCGTTGAACGAGCACGCGATCACCATCCTTGACCGGATGCGGCAGGACGCCACCGGGGATGAGAAGTTCCTGTTTCCGGGTAATGTGCCGGGCCAGCCGATTACCGATATCAAGAAGTTCTGGCAGGGTTTGTGTCGCAGCCTTGGGCTGGAGGGCATCCGCATCCACGACCTGCGGCACACATACGCCTCGATCCTGATATCGCAGGGTGAGACGCTGGAAATGATCGGGCAGCTTCTCGGCCATAGTCAGCTCGTGACCACGAGCCGCTATGCGCACCTGACCGAAGTGAAGACGCGGGAATCGGCCAACAGCTTCTCTGCGGCGCTGTCCAAGGCGGCAGAATCATCGAACATCATCCCGTTGAGGCGGGCATAGGACAGGGCTTCATGGGGCTCGTTTCGGCGCTTTACCTCTCTTGAAAATATCGCCGTTTGCGCCTCGTGCGTCACAGCCGCCTGCCTCCGTGTGGGCGGCTTTTTCGTGTCCGCGTGGCCGAACGGCTCCCACTCGCTCAAGGAGCCGAAACATGATCCTGAATATCCCGACCTACCTGAAGACCGACCAAGTCGCCGCAATCCTCGGTGTGTCTGTTCGGACGCTGGAGAACTGGCGTTCGACCGGCGGCGGGCCGCGCTTCATGCGTGTAGGCAAGCGGGCTGTCCGCTACCGCCCGGAGGACGTACAGGCCTTCGTGGAGGGGATGACCTTCGCCAACACGGGCGAGGCACAGGCGGCAGCGGCCTGACACGCCGTAGGAGGCCGCAGGAGAGTCACTGACGGGCGCTGGGTGGCCGACGAGTCCCTGTGGTCGCCCAGCGGCCCAGGGTGGCCTCAGTGACTCTAGAAACGCGTTTAACGGACGCGCCTATCTTACAAGAAAAAACTGATAAGCGGTGGTCGACCGACCCCGACACAGGACGACGACCAAGCACAGCGTTTTGCCCCTCTTGAAAAACCAACCAAAGGGTAAACCTATACTCTATATAGTCTATAAGAGTCTTATAGAGTTCTCTTAGGGGGCCTTATAGGTAGAGGATATAATCCTTCCCTTATAGGATAATCTCTTAGGGATGCCTTGGAGTCATATAGGCCTTATAGAACCGTTAAGAAGATACCCCCTCGCTACGGAGGGCAGGTTCCAAGCCCGCTAGGGCTTGGTCACTCCGAGGTACGAGAGGAAGTCCTCCCTCCCGGTGATGGGGTAATGACATGACCTATTCTCTTGATAGTGTCAGTTAGGTCGATCGTCATTCTGTAGTGTTAGGCACAGCCTCCGACTAGTCATCGAAAGCGTCGATACCATCTGGATCTCTGCCAGACTGGAGCATCTCAAACTCTATCAGGTACTGAGACACGGCTTCTTGAGCATCGTCAGGCACCTTGCCATCGCGCTGTAGCTGCCTGAGTCGGTTCGCACTAGCGGCTATGTCGATATAGCTATCCAGCCAGCTCGGATTGAGGCGAGGTCGATGATGGACCGCCCAATCACCCATGTTTTGCGAACTGGTGTGCTGCAGAAATTTCTGTAGCAGCTTCAAGAGTCCACCGTCGGTCGTGGTTAGCTGGCCGCACCATTCTCGTACCTCAATGCCGTCGGTCCAGTCCTTCCAGTTGGCGATAAGTCTCGGCAATTCTGGGTGATCCAAGAAGCCCAGTTCGCCTGAGAGGTGTCGTACTCGATCCAGCCATACAGCCTTCAGTCGGGTGATTTCGTCAGCTCTCAGCAGGGTGGCTTCACTGGATTCTCGGGCCTTTGTGACTTCCTTGTCCACTGCCCTCAAGAGCCTCGACTGGACTGCGATGGCACTACCAGCCCGCATCGCCGCCTCCAGAACCTCGGCACGTTTATCAACCGCCAGACGTCTCAGTAGGTGATAGACGAGACGAGAGATGCGAATAACATTCCCGAAGTCGAACATCCCACGTTCATCGGCGGGATCGATCAGTCCGTCGCCCATGTTGAGGAGTGCTTGGACGACAGTCGGGATATGCGCGTCTGGGATGTCTTGTTCGACGTGATCCATCAGGCGTTCGAGAAGGGCCCTCGCTTTCGATAAGCCGTCGGGACGTCGTTCCGCTTTGGCGTGAACGAGTGCATTGCCGAAATCCGTGGGTGATCCAGCAAGACTCAGCAGTGCCGTCATTTCGCTGCGGCTGACTGCCCCGAGAGGTACGGTCAGTCGGAAATAGGTCGGGAATATATCTGGGTGACACGCACGTAGCTTCCTGCGCCACTCGGCCAACCAATCGGCGCCATAACCCGTTTGGCCAGTCTTCGGAAATATACGTTCCATGAGCGCTTGTGTACTCGCTCGTAGCGGCTCCGGTATCTCATCCGCCCACCGATGGTGAAAGGCTTGGGCAGCATTTCGATCGCCCTCATGTGTGTCGTCACGGTTGTGACCGGAGAATCTGTCGGGGTTCGTCCGGACGACGTCATACAGATCGGGCAAGAAAACTCTGACGGCTTCGAGTGCGATGAAATCGACTGGATTGACTTCCCCGCGCACCGCCGGATAGGTCACAGACAGGGTGTTCGTGAAGCGAACGATATCACGTGGCACTTTGATCAGTGGATCGATGCCAGCGAAGAACACATTCGTCCAATAGGACTGCTCGAACAGCCCATCTGACGAATCGCCCAACACCTGATCGAGACGTTGGAACAGTGCGGCCCGCAACGCCACACGATCGACCAGCGGCAAGTCGAACGGCACCTGGATGATCTTCTCCAGATAGCGATCGCCGGGTAGCCCGCTCTGCTGATGGATAGCCTTCGCGGCGACGTCGCGGTCGAAAGCGAGCAAGTAGACGACGTTCGGGAAGTCCGCCAGCGCCTTGATGACCGTGAATAGCTGGCGCGTCTCTTCCGGGGTCAGTCGATCAATGTCGTCGATGATGACCAGAATGCGTTTTCCAGCCTCCTTGAGTATCTTGCTGATCCCGGACTTGAGTGCGGGTACGTCTTTCGGTTCTCGCTTGGCCCCGAGTCTGAAGAGCTGCCCGAGCTGCCTCCCAGCGCCCCCCGTCATGCCAGAGAGGTCAATCAGACCGCCGATGCCTTCGGCGAAATCACCCAGCAGTTTTCCCAGCTTCTTGAATTTCTCGCTCTTGGCTGGCAGAACGGCCTGTAGTTGGCCGAGGAAAGCGCGGGCCAAGTTCTCCTGCCCAGAGAACCACCAAGGGTTAAAGGTCACGACGGCTGGCCGCTCCCCTTCAGGCCGCTGATTAAGGTAGTGGGCCACGTAGTATAGTACCGTGGATTTCCCAGAGCCCCACGGACCGTAGAGCGCGAGTACCAAACCGTCGCTACCTGGATAACGACAGATACTGTCTGCTAGGCTTTTCGCGAATGGCGCATGTCCGAAAAGATCGTCTTTCGGGTCGGTGCTCGGGCGGTCGGCGGATAGTGTAGTCATTGGCTATCCTCATCGAACTATCCATTTGGTCGTGTGGCGGAAGCAGTCTTGGCTCTACGCCCTCGTTCTCTTCATGTCTCCTCGATTGCCCCGGCTGAGATTAGCTTAGCACCTTGTCCAGATTTCCGGGGCTACCTGATTACAAGTTCATCATGCGCAGGGATAAGATTGAGGCGCAGGCAAGCCAAAGACGGACCACACTGGCCCACACGATCCGCGTCGTGACCATCGACGGCCAGCCGTGGTTCGTGGCGGCTGACGTCGCTGCTGTTCTGGACTTCAGCACCACCGCTGGCGCTGGTTGGTACGCTCGACACCTCAAGGACAGCGAGCGGAATACCATCATCATTCGTGATGGTAATCGTGGGAACCCGCTCAAGACCATCATCAACGAGGCGGGTCTCTACAGGCTCATCATGCGCAGCGACGAACCGGAAGCGCGGGTGTTTCAGAACGGAGTGACGCGATTGCGACGAGAACAAAAAAAGAACTTTTCACACTAAGAAACTTTTGCTAATGTGCGCTTAGCTTTCTATGCCGCTCCGGCGGGGCCGGGACAGTGGCTTTAAAGTGAGGAGCGTCAACCCGCTCCGGGTGGTTCTGGTTGAGAACTGCTTAAGGGCAAGTGTGAAGAGACGGACGCGCTCAGACCGCGCTGAAACCTCACTCTTGTCCGGCTGTTCTTCCCGACGACGGTCGGGCGGGGCTAGCGCCAGCCAGGGCGCGATACAAATGCACGGGTTTTAATGACCTGCAGGCCTGTGGGCGAACCTTGGGCAACGCTCATGATTCGTATCACTGTTGAGGTCCGAGTAGATGTTGCCGCCGTCCTCGGATGGCTGTCCATTATCTGCTATCTGGCCTAAGGCGTGTGGGGCCGATCCGTCGGCCTCCCATGTCCTCTATCCCGTTCAAGCGGTGACATAGCCAAGGCAGGCCGTTGTCGGAATTTTCGACCGGAATTTTTCTGCGACCACCCATCGCGGCTGCGGCGTGGCAACTTCCCCCGTAGTCGGGGTACGGGGGGGGGGTCTGTCGGGCGCTAGGAGCGCCGCTGGGCAGCCCTTCATGATTGCCCTTCTCTCGGGTCGGGCCGCCGCGCTGGGCGGCTCCCACGGCCTCAAGGGGCGCTTCTCGGTGGCGTTCTCACTCGCCTCTGAGCATGTCCCGCAACAGGCCACGACAGAAGACCGTGGCCATCGGCTTGGTCCTTTGGTCCTGCCTCGTCAGGTCGAGGCCACAGGCGTCACGCAAGCGGCAGGGGCAGTCCTTCCAGACTGGAAGCCACCTCGGCAACGTCGGACACTCAGCCCGAAAGCGTGCTTTGCGTCAGACACCTGCTGGCCACCTGAATCGAAAAGGGGTCAGACCGATCCGGCCTAACCCCTTGTTCTGATTGGTGGGCGCACAAGGACTCGAACCTTGGACCCGCTGATTAAGAGTCAGCTGCTCTACCAACTGAGCTATGCGCCCCCAGGCTGGTACCGGGGCCGTGAAGGCCCGTCCACCGCAGGAAGGCGTGCGATATAGCAAGTCGGCTTCGGCTTGTCGAGCGTGAAAGCCACGCCGATCACGGAATTTTCCCTAATCCCGTTTCAGTCCCTGTCCTAATCCTCGTCAACGCCGCGCCGGCTGATGCGGATGTCGCGGTGGACATAGGCGCCGATGATGAAGCCAAAGCCGATCATCAGCGTCAGCATGGCTGTGCCGCCATAGGAGATCAGCGGCAGCGGAATGCCCACCACGGGCAGCAGGCCGGTGACCATGGCGATGTTGATGAACATGTAGAGGAAGAAGTTCAGCGTCAGCCCCAGCGCCAGCAGGCGGGCGAACTGGCTGCGCGCGCGCAGGCCGATGGCCGTGCCATAGACCAGCACCAGCATGTACAGGCCGATCAGCCCGATGCCGCCGGCCAGGCCGAATTCCTCCGCCAGCATGGTGAAGATGAAGTCGGTCTGCTTTTCCGGCAGGAAGTTCAGGTGGCTCTGCGAGCCCTGCAGGAAGCCCTTGCCGAACAGCCCGCCGGAGCCCAGCGCGATCTTCGATTGCAGGATGTGGTAGCCGGTGCCCAGCGGGTCGTTCTCCGGGTTCAGGAAGGTCAGGATGCGGTTGCGCTGATAATCGCGCAGCAGCCCCCAGGCGATCGGGATGCAGGCGAGGCCGGCGATGCCGACAAGCAGGAACTTCCAGATCCTGACGCCGGCCAGGAACAGCAGCCCGCTGCCGGCGAAGATCAGCATCATCGCGGTGCCGAGGTCGGGCTGCCGCAGCACCAGCAGGGCCGGGGCGGCGATCATCATCAGCGGCGGCAGCAGATAGGTGATGCGCCCGGTTTCCTCATGCGTCAGACCATGGAAATAGCGCGCCAGTGCCAGCACCAGCGCGACCTTCATCAGTTCCGACGGCTGCAGCTGGAACACGCCAAGGTCGATCCAGCGCTGCGCGCCCATGCCGATCTCGCCCGCCACCTCGACCACGAACAGCAGGACCAGCGCGCCGAGATAGCCGACATAGGCCCAGCGCATCCAGAATCTTATGTCGATCAGCGCGATGACCAGCAGCGCGCACAGCGCTACGCCGAAGCGCGCCATCTGCCGCGTCGCCCAGGGCTGCCAGTGGCCATTGGCGGCGGAATAGAGCATGGCGAAGCCGACGCCGGCGATCACGATCAGCAGCAGGATCAGGAACCAGTTCACCTGCAGGATCTTGCGGCCCAGGGTCAGTTCGCGCTTGCCGTAGCTGCGGATGCTCATGGCGTTAGCTCCTGCCCGGCGGCACGAAGGCCAGCGGCCGGCCTTGCGCCGGGTCGCGGCGCTGCGTCTCGATCAAAAGGTCGCGGGCGATGGGGGCTGCAACCGCCGATCCGCCGCCGCCATGCTCGACGATGACAGCACAGCAATAGCGCGGCGCATTCACCGGCGCATAGCCGACGAACAGCGCATGGTCGCGCTGCCGCCAGGGCAGGTCCTCGTTCTTCTTCACGCCGGTCAGCCGCTCCGCCATGGTGATGCGGCGCACCTGCGCGGTACCGGTCTTGCCGCCCATTTCCATGCCGGCCTCGGTGATGCGGGCGCGCCAGGCGGTGCCGCCATTCGGATCGTTGGTGACGGCTGCCATGGCGGTGCGGACCAGGCGCAGATGCTCCTGCGACACGCCCATGGAGGGGAAGCCGGCATCGCCGCCCGGCCCGGCGGTGGTAGCGCCTGGTGCCGATATGGCGTGCAGGCCGGCCTGTTCCGGCGTGAAGCGGGTCAGGTGCGGCTTCACCGCGATGCCGCCATTGACCAGCCGGGCGGTCATCACGGCCAGCTGCAGCGGTGTCGCCAGGATATAGCCCTGGCCGATACCGGCGATCAGCGTCTCGCCCTGGTGCCAGGGCTTGCCGAAGCGGGCCTGCTTCCATTCGCGGGTCGGGATCAGGCCGCCGCGCTCGCCCGGCAGGTCGAAGCCAAGCGGCCGGCCGAGGCCCAGCCGTTCCGACATGGCGGCAATGCGGGCGATGCCCAGGCGCCGCGAGACCTCGTAGAAATAGACGTCGCAGGAATGTTTCAGCGCGTCATGCATGTCCATATGGCCATGGCCCTGCCGCTTCCAGCAATGGAAGCGGGTGTCGCCCAGCTCCATGTGGCCGGGGCAGAACACCCGCTGCTGGGGCGAGATCACGCCGGCCTCCAGCGCTGCCAGCGCCACCACCATCTTGAAGGTGGAGCCGGGCGCGTACTGGCCGGCAATCGCCTTGTTGGTCAGCGGGCCGCGCTCGTTGGAGATCAGCTCTTCCCACTCATTCGGGGTCAGGCCGCGGTTGAAGGCGTTGGGGTCGAAGCCGGGGGTGGAGGCCAGCGCCAGCACATCGCCATTGTGCACATCCATGATGACGGCGGCGGCGCTTTCCTCGCCCAGCCGTTCCACGGCGTAACGCTGCAGTTCCATGTCCAGCGTGATTTCCAGGCGCCGGCCCGGCTGGCCTTCCTCGCGCGACAGCTCGCGGATCACCCGGCCCAGCGCGTTCACCTCGACCTGGCTGGTGCCCGCCGTGCCGCGCAGATGCTGGTCATGCACCTTCTCGACGCCGTTCTTGCCGATGCGGAAATCTGGCAGTTCCAGCAGCGGGTCGCCGGTCAGCTCGGATTCGGAGACCGCGGCGACATAGCCCAGCACGTGGGAGGCCTGCGCGGCATAGGGATAGAAGCGGCTGAGGCCGACCTCGATGGAAATACCCGGCAGGTCGGGCGCGTTCACCTCGACGCGGCTGACCTCCTCCCAGCTCAGATTCTCGCGCACCGTGATCGGCACGAAGGCGCGCTTCCGCCGCATGTCGCGCAGCACCCGGCGCACCTCGCGCTCCGGCAGGTCGATGACCCGGCCCAGCCGCTCCAGCGTCAGCGGTACGTCGCCCGACTGCTCGCGCACGATGACGACGCGGTAGTTCTTCTCGTTGATCGCCAGCGGCACGCCGAATCGGTCCACGATCTCGCCGCGCGGCGGCGGCAGCAGGCGGATGCTGATGCGGTTGTCGTCGGCCAGCACGCGGTAGCGGTCGGCCTGCACGACCTGAAGATAGTAGAGCCGCCCGGCGAGCGTGCCGACCAGACCGATCTGCGCCGCGCCCAGCATGAGGGCGCGGCGGGTCAGCACCTTCTGCCGTTCCTGATCGCGGTCCTTCTTCATGCCGTCGGTCCCAACCTGGTCCTAACGCTGGATGTGGCGGTGCGCGGCGACGAACAGGATCGCCAGGCACGGAAACAGCGCCACGGTGATGGTGTATTGGAACATCGCCGGCCGGATGCCGATGACGGAGCCGTTCAGCACCGTGATCAGCAGCCATACCAGCAGCGCCGCCATTGCCGCCAGGACGGCAAAGCCGATCCAGGCGATGTAGAAGGGGCGCTTCAGGAAAGTGCGCCGCTGTCCCAGTGCCGTGCCATACACGAACAGCAGGGCCAGCGCGCCCACCCCCAGCGGCAGGCCGGACAGCGCATCTTCCAGCACGCCGATGACGAACACCATGCCCAGCGGCAGCAGATCAGGACGGTACACCGCCCAGTAGAACACCGCCATCAGCGTATAGGCCGGCGCCACGCTGCCGAGATAGGGCACGCCCAGCGGCACGGTGCCAAGCAGCAGCAGCAGCAGCGTCAGTACAACCGGGATCAGCCGCCGCGCCCAAAGGTCCAGCCGTTGGGCAAGAGTGGGTTTCATCGCCGCCCCGGACTTTGCGACGCTTCCTGGCGTGTGGGTTCGCTGCGCGCCGCCGCCGGCAGGGAGAAATCGACGAGGCGCAGATATTCGATCTTGTGCCACTCGACGAAGGGCTTCACCCGCACCTCATGGTCGCTGACCGAGATGACGATGCCGACCGGCAGGCCCGGCGGCAGCGCGCCGGCATGGCCGGAGGTGACGATGCGGTCGCCGGGCGACACCTTGGCGTTGCTGTCGAGATAGAGCAGCTTCGGGCGCACTGTGTTGTCGCCGGCCAGGATCGCGCGGTCGCGGGTATTCTCCACGATCACCGGAATGCGCGAGTTCAGGTCGGTGATCAGCAGCGCGCGGGCATGCTGGTAGCCGACCTCCGCGATGCGCCCGGCCAGCCCCTGGCCGGTCATCGCCGCCTGGCCCTTCTCCACGCCGTCGCGCGAGCCGACATTCACCAGCACGCTGCGCACGAAGGGGCCGCCGCTGTCGCCGATCACCCGGCCGGTCACATAGCTGGCCGCCGGGTCGGGGATATAGCCGGTGAGCGCCCGCAGCGAGCGGTTCTCCGCCTCCAGCAGCCGGGCGGCCTGCTGCCATTGCATAAGCCGGGCATTTTCCTCGCGCAGCCGCGCATTCTCGTCGCGCAGGTCACGCAGTTCGCGGGCCTGCTGCAGCAGGTCGGAGACCGTAGCCGCCGGGCGGGACAGAACATCGAGAATCGGCGCGGTGGCATCGACAATCGCCGTGCGGGTGCGCTCCACCAGCACGATATCGGCCTTTCCCAGCACCAGCAGGCCGAAAGCGGCGGCGATCAGCAGCCCATAGGAAAAGCGATGCCAGAAGCTGCGGAACGGTTCGGTGATGGTGCTGAACGAACCGGATCGACGCGCCACTTAACATTCCCCCGCAAGTCTTTGTCCTGAAAGACTCTTGGCAATATACAGAAAGTTTTTGCGGATTAATAGGACCCGATCAGCACGTTTTTCAGGACCTTCATCTCCTCCAGGCACCGCCCGGTGCCCAGTGCGACGCAGGTCAGCGGGTCGTCGGCGATGGAGACCGGCAGGCCGGTGGCATGGCGCAGCACCAGGTCCAGATTGTTCAGCAACCCGCCGCCGCCGGTCAGCACGATGCCCTTGTCCACGATATCGGCGGCCAGTTCCGGCGCGGTATGCTCCAGCGCCACCTTCACCGCCTCGATGATGGCGGAGACCGGCTCGGCCAGGCTCTCGGCGATCTGGCGCTGGCTGATCACCAGCTCCTTCGGCACGCCGTTCATCAGGTCGCGGCCCTTGATCTCCATGGTCTTGCCCTCGCCATCCTCGGGCGGGCAGGCGGAGCCGATTTCTTTCTTGATGCGCTCGGCGGAACCTTCGCCGACCAGCAGATTATGGTGGCGGCGGATATAGGCGATGATCGCCTCGTCCATCTTGTCGCCGCCGACGCGCACGCTGCGCGAATAGACGATGCCGCCCAGCGACAGCACCGCGACCTCGGTCGTGCCGCCGCCGATATCGACGACCATGGAGCCGGTCGGCTCGGTCACCGGCAGGCCGGCGCCGATGGCGGCCGCCATCGGCTCCTCGATCAGGAACACCCGCCGGGCGCCGGCACTCTCCGCCGATTCCTGGATCGCGCGGCGCTCCACGGCGGTGGATCCGGAGGGCACGCAGATGATGACCTGCGGGCTGGCGAAGCTGCGCCGGTTATGCACCTTGCGGATGAAGTGCTTGATCATCTCCTCGGCGATCTCGAAATCCGCGATGACGCCGTCGCGCAGCGGTCGGATCGCCTGGATGTTGCCGGGCGTACGGCCCAGCATCTGCTTCGCCTCCTCGCCCACCGCGAGCACCTGCTTCTTGCCCTTCACATTGGCGATGGCCACCACGGAGGGCTCGTTGAGCACGATGCCCCGGCCTTTCACATAGACCAGCGTATTCGCCGTGCCGAGATCAATCGCCATATCGGCGGACAGCATGCCGAGGAGGTTCGCGAACATAGGGGCTATCTTTTCTCACACCGTGGATTGAAAGGGACCGGCGGGCCGTATAGCCCGCCGGTGGACTCAAAATGCCGCGATGCGCCCGTGACGATCAAGCCGAAAGCGCCTCCGGCGCCCGCTTCTCGCGCTTCGTCAGCAATTTATTCAGCGCATGTATATACGCCTTCACGGACGCGACGATGGTATCGCTGTCCGCGCTCTGCCCGTTGACTGTTTTTCCCTGCTCCTCCAGCCGCACGGTGACCTTCGCCTGGGCATCGGTGCCCTCGGTCACGGCATGCACCTGGTAGAGCTGCAGCTTCGCCTCGTGCGGGAACAGCGCGCGGATCGCGTTGAAGGCCGCATCCACCGGGCCGTTGCCCTCGCAGGTGGCGCTCAGCGGCGCACCCTCCACGGTCAGCTCCAGCGCCGCGGTCTGCGGCCCCTTCGAGCCACAGGCGACCTGCAGCGAGACAAAGCGGATATGGTCATTGGCGCGGGTCATCTCGTCATCGACCAGCGCCACGATATCCTCGTCGAATACCGTCTTCTTCTTGTCCGCCAGATCCTTGAAGCGGTTGAAGGCGTCGTTCAGCGCATTGTCGCCCAGCTCGAAGCCCAGCTCCTTCAGCTTGGTGCGGAAGGCGTTGCGGCCGGAATGCTTGCCCATGACGATGTTGGACTTGTTCAGCCCCACCGATTCCGGCGTCATGATCTCGTAGGTCTGCGCGTTCTTCAGCATGCCGTCCTGATGGATGCCGCTTTCATGCGCGAAGGCGTTGGCACCGACGATGGCCTTGTTCGGCTGCACCGCGAAGCCGGTGATGGCCGAGACCAGCTTGGAGGCACGGGTGATCATCGTGGTGTCGATGCCGGTCTCGAACGGCATCACGTCGTTGCGCGTGCGCAGCGCCATGACGATCTCTTCCATCGCCGCGTTGCCGGCGCGCTCGCCCAGCCCGTTCACCGTGCATTCGACCTGCCGCGCACCGGCCGAGACGGCGGCCAGCGAGTTGGCGACGGCGAGGCCCAGATCATTATGGCAATGCACTGACAGGATCGCCTTGTCGATGTTCGGCACCCGGTTCAGCAGCATTTCGATCAGCGCCGCATATTCCTCCGGCACCGTATAGCCGACCGTGTCGGGCACGTTGATGGTGCGGGCACCGGCCTTGATCGCGCTTTCCACGCAGCGGCACATGAAATCATGCTCGGTGCGGCTGCCATCCTCGCAGCTCCACTCCACATCGTCGGTGAAGCGCCGCGCATGGGTGACGCTGTCCACCACGGCCTGGTGCACATCGTCCGGCTCCATCCGCAGCTTGTACTTCATGTGCAGCGGGCTGGTGGAGATGAAGGTGTGGATGCGCGCGCGGGCGGCGGGCTTCAGCGCCTCAGCAGCACGCTCGATATCCTTCTGGCCGGCGCGGGCGAGGCCGGCGACGACGGAATTCTTCACCCGTTTGGCGATCTCGTTCACCGCCTCGAAATCGCCGTTGGAGGCGATCGGGAAGCCGGCTTCGATGACATCGACGCCCATCTCTTCCAGCAGCGAGGCGATCTGCAGTTTTTCCTCAAGATTCATCGAGGCGCCGGGCGATTGCTCGCCGTCGCGCAAGGTGGTGTCGAAGATGATGACGCGGTTATTGTCGCCCGTGATTTTATTGCTGGTGGTCATGGTTCAAATCCTCTGGTCAACCGGTACAGACGCTTCGATTGCTCCCCTGAACACCATCGCATTCCTATGTCGAGCGGGCGTTCAGGGGCTGATAAGTCGAAGCAGCCCGGCAAGGCCGAGGATCAGGCCCAGCAGCAGGGACAGGCCGAACAGGCTGTTCAGCTCGGCGGAACGCCCGGACGCAGCAGACGCAGACAGCGCCACGGCACCCTTGCGGGTGCGGCGGTCGGTCGTCCTGTAGGCGTCGTGGCGGGACAAGTTCCGTCGTTCCTTCCCATGCTTGGCAACGCTTTCATGCAAGCGATTGCCATTCGGGAAAAACTACGCCTCGATGCCGTTGTATGCAACTTTTTTATGGTTTTTCCGCAATATCTGGTGGGACGGCGGGCCGTGCGAACATATCCTTCGAAGCCAGCACCGCGCCGCCGACGATCAGTACGCAGGCCGCCGCCAGCACCCAGGTCGCCGCCCCCATGCCGAACAGCACCAGCAGGATGGTGGAGAGCAGCGGGGCGGCATAGCTGGCCGCACCCAGCGCCTTGATGTCGCCGTGCTTCACGCCGTGATCCCAGGTGAAGAAGGCAAGGCCCACCGGCCCCAGCCCCAGCGCCAGCACGGCCAGCCACTCCAGCGCGGAGGCCGGCAGCACAGTCTCCTCGAAGATCAGATGGCAGGCGAAGCCCAGCACGGCCGAGGCGGCGCAGAATCCACCCACCGTATCGGTCGGCACGGATTTCACGAAGCGGCTCAGCACCGAATAGCCGGACCAGGTGAAGGCGCAGGCGACAGCCGCCAGATAGCCCAGCATATGGTCGGCACGGAAGGCGACCTTGCCGCCACCGGTCACCAGCAGCGCCGCGCCCGCCAGGCCGGCGAGCGCGCCCGCCAGATGCCACCAGCGCAGCCGCTCGCCTGGCAGCAGCGAGGAGAAGAGGACGATCAGCAGCGGCCACAGATAGGCGATCAGCCCGGCCTCAACCGGCGGCGCGTTGCGCAGCGCCAGGAAATAGAAGAAGTGGTAGCCGAACAGCCCGCCCACACCCAGCAGCCAGACCGGCCAGGGCTGCCGCAGGTAGGAAAGCGGGTTCTGCCGGCAGACCACCCATTTCACGGCGATCATCGCGCTGGCGACGGCGAAGGCCAGCGCCACCAGCAGGAAGGGCGGCACCCGGCCGGTCAGTGTGGTGAACAGGGCCAGCGTCGCCCACATCAGCACCGCCGTGCCGCCGATCAGCGTGGCCTTCACGGTCGGGGTCATGCGGCGGCGCCCGCACGCAGGTGCTTCTGCGCCATCACGATGCAGGCCAGCCCGGCGAGCCCGGCCAGCACGATCAGTATGTAGGAGGCGGCATAGCCGCCGGTCAGGCCGGTGCTGGCGGCAAAGGCCGCCGGGCCGCCCAGCACGCCGGCGAAGGTCAGCACCAGCGAGCCGCCGGTGGCGGCGCCGATCTGGCCGGCCGGGGCAAGCCGGGCGACCGCCGCCATATAGACGCCGTTCCAGCCCACCGCCGTGGCGCCAATCAGCATGAACACCAGATAGATTGCCGCCGTCGGCCAGTCCGGCGCCAGCATCGGCACCGTCGCGGCGGACAGGATCAGGATGAGGATCAGCAGCTTCAGCACTTTCAGGCTGTCGCCCAGCCGGTCCGCCATCCAGCCCCAGACCAGGCGGGCGGCGACGCTGACCACCTGGGAGAGCGACAGCACCAGCCCGGCGGCAACCAGCGTGTAGGACAGTTCCTCCACCAGCAGCGTCACCAGGAAGGTGGTGAAGCAGAGCTGCGAGAAGGACAGCGTCATCGCCGCCAGCGAGATCAGCCGCAGACCCTTGGAGCGCCAGACCAGCGCGATGGCGGCCAGCGGCGAGGTGAACAGCCGCACGCCGGGGTCGCGGTCATTGTCCCAGTGCTGCCGCGAGATCTGCAGCAGCAACAGCAGGGTCAGGCAGAAGACAGCGACCAGCGAGATGCCGCCCTGCCAGCCGACCGCCAGCGCCGCCGAGGGGATCAGCAGCCCGGCCAGCATTCCGCCCCAGGGCACGCCGGTCTGCTTGATCGAGAAGATCAGGTTGATGCGCGGCCCTGTGGCAAAGCGCGACAGCAGGTGCGAGGCGGCCGGGTTGGTGAAGCCATAGCCCAGCCCCATCACGAAGGCGCCCAGCGCCAGCGCCGGCAGCCAGCCGCCGGCGACCAGCAGGATGCCGGTGGCGCACAGCGCCAGCGCCAGCTGGCTGGCCCGGCACGCCCCCAGCCGGCGCACCACCGCGCCACCGATCAGCGAGGTGGCGATGGCGCCGGCATAGATCATCGTCACCAGATAGCCGATCAGCGAGGTCGGCAGGTCGAGCGACGCGCCCAGCGCGGGGGCGACGGTCGAGGGCGACATCGTGCTCATCGAGGCGAAGGCCTGCGTCGCCGTGGTGGCCAGCACCAGCCACCAGAGCGGGAAGGGGCGTTCAGGAGAAGAGGGGGGCATGGTTGGCCGGTCGGATGCGGATCGTCTGCGCGCAACCCTAGAGCGAAGCGTCCGGTCCCGCCAGACCAAAGCGGTGTGTGGGCTGTAGAGAGAGGGAGGGAGGTAGGACGTGTGTTCTCTCTGTGTTGCCACTTCTTCGAACGTCATTCCCGCACTTGTTGCGGGAATCCAGGGTTCAGCTTACTCGGTCGGTGTTCCAGCAAGCGGAGGCCTGGACCCCCGCAACAAGTGCGGGGGTGACGGGCAGAGTGGGTGGCCGGCGTCTCGAAGGACATGGGGGCATAGGAGGACAGAAAAACAAAAAGGGGCGCCGTGGGGCGCCCCTCTTCAGATGGTCACGAGGACGGCCGCTCAGCGGTCGTAGCGTCCGCCGGACTCGTAGTCGTCGCTGTCGCTGCGCTCGTCGAAGGTCAGCCCGCCGGTGACCGAGGTGTCGGCGAAGGGCGACTCGCTGCCAGCTGCCTCGCCCTCGCTGGCGGCTGCGCTTTCCGCGGCAACCTCCTCGGCGCTCTTGATGACCTGCTCCGGGCGCTTGGCGCGGGCGCTGATCAGCGCGGCGTTCATGTCCTTCATGGTGCACAGGCCGAGCTGCACCGGATGCTGCGCGCGGATGCTGGACGAATTCCAGTGGCTCTTGTCGCGCACCGCCTGGATGGTCGGCTTGGTCGTGCCCAGCAGCTTGCCGATCTGAGCGTCCGACAGTTCCGGGTGATAGCGCAGCAGGTAGGCGATGGCGTCGGGCTTGTCCTGGCGCTTGGAGATCGGGGTGTATTTCGGCCCCTTGCGCTTCTGCTCGGGCACCTCGACGGTGCGGACCGAGGCTTCCAGCCGCGCCTTGGGATCCTTGGTGCAGCGTTCGATCTCCGCCCAGCTCAGCTGGCCGTTGGCGACGGGGTCGAGGCCCTGCATGCCGGTCGCGACCTCGCCATCGGCGATCGCCTGGACTTCCAGCGGGTGCAGCCCGCAGAAGGCAGCGATCTGCTCGAAGCTGAGCGCAGTATTCTCGACCAGCCAGACGGCGGTCGCCTTCGGCATCAACAATTCGGCCATGATTCCTCCTGATTGGCGGCCATTCCAGCAGCCGCCAGACGCGATATAGGTTGGTTGGAAATACCCTATTTCAACCGAATGGGTAAGGCCTCCGGGCGCGCGGCCACGTTCGCGGTCGCCGCTCCGGATGGTCCTGTTTACCCAGATCGTCAGATTTCTAGCATGATTTTCCCGATATGGGTGCTGGATTCCATGAGGGCGTGCGCCTTCGCGGCATCCTCCAGCTTCATCGTCTCGTGGATCAGCGGACGCAGCGTCCGCTTCGCCAGCAGCGGCCAGACCTCGCGGTAGAGGTCGCGGCCGATCAGTGCCTTCTGCATCACGCTGCGCGGACGCAGGGTGGAGGCGGTGACGGTCAGCCGCTTCATCATCAGCGTCGGGATGAACAGCTCCGCCTTGGCACCACCCAGCACGGCGATGATGACCAGCCTGCCTTCGGTGCGCAGCGCGTCCAGGTTCCGCTCAAGGTAGGGCGCGCCCACCATGTCGAGGATCAGGTCGGCGCCGCCGCAGGTATCCTTCAGGATCTTGGCGAAATCCTCAGTCTTGTAGTTGATGCCGCGCTCCGCGCCCAGCTCTTCGCAGACCCGGCACTTCTCGTCGCTGCCGGCGGTGGCGAACACCCGCGCCTCGAACTGTTTCGCCAGCTGGATCGCGGTGGTGCCGATGCCGCTGGAGCCGCCATGCACCAGGAACACCTCGCCCGGCTTCAGCCGGCCACGGTCGAACACGTTGGTCCAGACGGTGAAATAGGTTTCCGGCAGGGCCGCCGCCTCGACCATGGAATAGCCGTCGGGCACCGGCAGGCACTGCAGGGCCGGGGCCACGCAATATTCCGCATAGCCGCCGCCGGCCACCAGCGCGCACACCTTGTCGCCGGTCTTCCAGTTCAGCGGGTTCGGGTACAGCCCCTCCAGCTCGGCGGCCGGGTCACTCTCGCCCACCTCGACGATGGTGCCGGCCACCTCCAGCCCCGGAATATCGGTGGTGCCGGGCGGCGGGTTGTAGTTGCCGCTGCGCTGCTGCACGTCCGGGCGGTTCACGCCGGCGGCCTCGACCTTGATCAGGACCTCGCCGGGGCCTGGCTTCGGCAGCGGGCGCTTGGCCGGCCGCAGAACTTCCGGGCCGCCGGGCTGCGCGATCTCGATGGCGCGCATCATCTCTGGCAGAGCCATAATCCATATCCTCCCCATTTCGGAATTCCCTTGTCCTCTATTATGCTCCTTGCCGTCTTGCAAGCACCGAAGGCATCGCCGCCGCCGGACAACACGGGCGGCAGTTGGGAGGAGGCACCATGGAACCGGAGGATTTGCTGCCGCGCGCCGCGAAACCGCAGCAGCGCAATCTCGCCCCGATGTCGGTGGAGGAGCTGGAAGCCTATATCGGCGAGCTGGAGGCGGAGATCGCCCGCGTCCGGCAGGATATCGAGAAGAAGACGAAGCACCGCAGCAGCGCCGAATCGCTGTTCCGGCGCTGAACGCCCATCGGCACGGATTTCATTTTAGCGAGGAACGACACAGTGAGCGTAAATCTGAAGGGCAAACGCGCCATCGTTACCGGCTCGACCAGCGGCATCGGCCTCGGCATCGCCCGCGCGCTGGCCGCGTCGGGCGCCGACATCATGCTGAACGGCTTCGGCGATGCCGGCGAGATCGACAAGCTGAAGAGCGGCATGGAGCAGGCCTATGGCGTGACAGTGGGCTACAGCGCCGCCGACATGGCCAAGCCGGACGAGATCGTCGGGCTGGTGGAGGATGCAGCCGGGCTGCTGGGCGGCGTCGATATCCTGGTGAACAATGCCGGCATCCAGCACACCGCGCCGGTCGATGAATTTCCGGTCGAGCGCTGGGATTCGGTGATCGCCATCAACCTGTCCTCCAGCTTCCACACCATCCGCGCCGCCCTGCCGCTGATGCGCAAGGGCAGCTGGGGCCGCATCATCAACATCGCCTCGGCGCACGGGCTGGTCGCCTCGGTGAACAAGGCGGCTTATGTCGCGGCCAAGCACGGGCTGGTCGGGCTGACCAAAGTGGTGGCGCTGGAAGCCGCCAATGACGGCATCACCTGCAACGCGATCTGCCCCGGCTGGGTGCTGACCCCGCTGGTGCAGAAGCAGATCGACGCCCGCGCCGAGGCCAGCGGCATCCCGGTCGCCGAGGCGGAGCGCAACCTGCTGGGCGAAAAGCAGCCGATGCACAAATTCACCCGGCCGGAACAGATCGGCGAATTCTCGGTCTTCCTGTGCTCCGACGCGGCGGCGACCATGACCGGCTCCAGCTATTCGCTGGATGGCGGCTGGACCGCGCAATAGAGGGTGCGCATACGATAGTACAGACGCCGGCAATTGCGGCTAAAATGGGGCGCGCAAAGTAATCGACCTGCCAGCTGCAACTGCGAGTCAGTCGAGTCGATAGTCGATTTGGTATGAAGATACCGTGTTTTAGTAATCTCTTGTTAATATATCCACAATATACTAATCTTCTATTGCGTTCTTGCCGTAATCGGGTCGATCACGCGAGACGCATGGTGACTGTGAAGCCTCCCTTCCTTCAGCGCCGCCCCCCAAGGGCGGCGCTTTTTTCGTATCGGCGAGCACACGGCCGAATCGCCTCCATGCTGCCATCATTCCCTACCCATCCATGTAAAAACGGCGGATTTCCTCGCGTTCGTCACTATTGAATCGAACGGCTTGACGAGTCTTGCCGCTCATGACTACCCTTTGCCTCGCTTGTACTCGGCAAGTTGAACAGGGCAGACAAATCGAGGGCGGAACACCGCTCCGGTCATGGGAATGAGGGGCCGTCCTTATGGGGCGGCCCTTTTCCTTTGGTGGCTTCTTCCTGCAGCTCTTTGCCCCCGCTGGCGTGGCGTGTAGAGTGCCGCCAAAGTGTGAGGGAGAGGGGCCGCAGGATCATGACCGACGCTAATGCCTTCCGGTTCGATACGCTGTCGCTGCATGCCGGGCAGCAGCCGGACCCGACCACCGGCGCGCGCGCCGTGCCGGTCTATCAGACCACATCCTATGTCTTTAAAGACGTCGATCACGCCGCCGCCCTGTTCAACCTGGAACGTTCCGGCCACATCTATTCCCGCATTTCCAACCCCACCGTTGCGGTGCTGGAAGAACGGCTGGCGTCGCTGGAAGGCGGCGTGGGCGCCATCGCCACGGCCAGCGGGCAGGCGGCGCTGCACCTTGCCATCGTAACGCTGATGGGCACGGGCGGCCATATCGTCGCCTCCAACCGGCTCTATGGTGGCAGCCATAATCTGCTGACCCATACGCTGCCGCGCTTCGGCATCACCGCCAGCTTCGTCGATCCGCGCGACTTTGACGGATTCCGCAAGGCGATCCGCCCGGAGACACGCCTCGTCTTCTGCGAGACCATCGGCAATCCCGGGCTGGAAGTCGCGAACCTGCCGGAACTCTCGAAGATCGCGCATGAGGCGGGCATCCCGCTGATGGTCGATTCGACCTTCGCCACGCCCTATCTGTGCCGGCCATTCGATCATGGCGCCGACATCGTCATGCATTCGGCCACCAAATGGCTGGGCGGGCATGGCGTGGCGATCGGCGGCATGCTGGTCGATGGCGGCACCTTCGACTGGGAAAAATCCGGCAAGTTCCCGACCCTGACCGAGCCCTATGCCGGCTATCACGGGCTGGACTTCGCGGAGGAATACGGGCCGCTGGCCTTCATCATGCGTGCCCGCGCCGAGGGGCTGCGCGATTTCGGCGCCTGCATCAGCCCGCACAACGCCTTCCTGCTGCTGCAGGGGGTGGAGACGCTGCCGCTGCGCATGGCACGCCATGTCGGCAATGCGCGCGCGGTGGCAAAGTTCCTGGAAGCGCATCCGGCGGTCGCCTGGGTGAATTACCCCGAACTCGACAGCCACGCCGACAAGGCACTGGCGGCGAAGCTGCTGCCGAAAGGCGCCGGGGCCATCGTGACCTTCGGCGTGAAGGGCGGGCGGGAGGCCGGGCGGCGCTTCATCGAGAAGCTGGCCGTCTTCTCCCACCTCGCCAATGTCGGCGACGCCAAGTCGCTGGTGATCCATCCGGCCTCCACCACCCATCAGCAGATGGATGCGGAGTCGCTGAAGACGGCGGGCATCGGCGAGGAGCTGATCCGCCTGTCGGTCGGGCTGGAGGATGAGGCCGATTTGCTGGCCGATCTCGATCAGGGCCTGAAGGCCTCCCAAAAGGGCTAGAGCATGGAACTGACAGTTGAGGGCAAGCGCGTCTTCGCCGCGACCGGCGGGCGCGATTTCGATCCGGCGCTGCCCGCCGTGATCTTCCTGCATGGGGCCGGCATGGACCGCAGCGTCTGGTCCGGCCAGCTGCGCTATTTCGCCAGCCATGGCTGGGCGGCGCTGGCGCTCGACCTGCCGGGCCATGGACGGTCGGAAGGTCCGGCGCTGCCGGATATTCCGGCGATGGCGGACTGGGTGGCCGCCGTGATGGACAAGGCGGGCATCGCCAAGGCGGCGCTGGCCGGCCATTCGATGGGCGCGCTGGTGGCGCTGGCGACAGCCGCCCGCCATCAGGAGCGGGTGAGTGCGCTGGCGCTGCTGGGGGCGGCGCTGCACATGCCGGTGCATCCCGACCTGCTGGAAGCCGCGCGCACCGGCAACCACGCCGCCATCGACAGCATGGTGAACTGGGGCGTCGGCCGGCCGGCCCATATTGGCGGGCATATCGCGCCGGGCCTGTGGGTCGCGGGCGCCAGCCTGCGGCTGCTGGAGCGCGGCGATTCTGCCGTACTGGCCAGTGACCTTGCCGCCTGCAACGACTATGCGGAAGGCCGGGACGATGCGGCGAAGGTGCTGGTGCCGGCCCTCGTGCTGATCGGCGCCGCCGACCGCATGACCCCGCCCAAGGCCGGGCGCGCGCTGGCCGAGGCGCTGCCCGATCCGCGCCCAGTCGAGATGGCGGGCGCCGGCCACATGATGATGGTGGAGAAGCCGGATACGACGCTGGACGTGCTGAAGGGCTTCCTCGCCGGGGTGAAGCCCGTATGAGCGAGCAGACCGAGATCGCCGAAACCCGTGACCGCTACCCGCATTTCCTGTCCATCCCGACGCGCTGGAAGGACAACGATATCTACGGGCATGTGAACAATGTCGAATATTACTCCTTCTTCGACACGGTGATCTGCACCTACCTGATCCGCGCGGGCGGGCTGGACATTCACCGTGCCCCGGTCATCGGCGTGGCGGTGGAAAGCAAATGCACCTTCCGCCGCTCCATCGCCTTCCCCGATGTGGTGGAGGCCGGCCTGCGCATCGGCCGGCTCGGCAATTCCTCCGCGCGCTACGAGATCGGCCTGTTCCGCGAAGGCGAGGCGGAGATCGCCGCGCACGGCTATTTCGTGCATGTGTTCGTCACCCGCGACACGCAGAAGCCGGTGCCGATCCCCGCCGGCATCCGTTCCGCCCTGGAACGCATCACCGTGGGGTGAGGGTAAATATCCCTCGCCCCGGAAGGGGAGAGGGATGCGTAAGCTTGGCGAACTTTAGTGAGCCTAGCTGAAGCTGGGTGAGGGGAGAGCTGCGCCGTCCTGGCATTTCCCCCTCACCCAGCTCCGGCTAAGCTCGTTCCTCGCTAAGCCTGCGCAACCCTCTCCCGCGCAGGGGAGAGGGAAAATATAGGGGCTACGCCGTCTTTTCCGCCCAGGCGAACAGCTTGCGCATGAAGGCGATGCCTTCCTCGACCTGCGAGATGGCGATGAACTCGTCGGGCTGGTGCGCCTGCACGATGGAGCCAGGGCCGCACATGACGGTGGAGATGCCGGCCTCCTGGAACAGCCCGCCCTCGGTCGCGAAGGCGACAACGCCGGTCTGGTTCACGCCGGTGAGGTGGCGCACCAGCGCCTCGGCCACACCGTCGCTCTCCGGCTTCAGCGGCGGCACGGCGGCGAACAGCCGCATGGTGGCACCGGCCTTCGGCGACTGCGCCTTCAGCTCCGCGTCCAGCGCCTCGACGGCGGCGCGCAGCTCGGCTTCCATGGCTGCGCCGTCATCCTCCGGCACGATGCGCATCTCGACCGAGAAATTGCAGTTCTGCGGGATGATGTTGCCCGCCGTACCGCCCTCGATGCGGCCGATATTGAAGCTGGAATAGGGCGGCTCGAACGCTTCCGCGCTGGGGCGCTGCTTCGCCGCCTCCTGCATCGCCTTCACACTCTGGATCAGGTCGGTGGCGGCGAACACCGCATTCACCCCGTTCTGCGGCAGGCTGGAATGGCCGGCGACGCCGGTGACCTCCACGCGGTAGGCCTGCACGCCCTTGTGCGCGGTGACCAGCTTCATCTCCGTCGGCTCGCCGATGATGACGGCGCGCGGCAGCGGGAAATTCTCGACGATATCGCGGATCAGGTGCTTCACGCCGAAACAGCCCACCTCCTCATCGAAGGAGAAGGCGAAATGGATCGGCGTCTTCAACTCCATCTTCACCAGCTCCGGCACCAGGGCCAGCGCGATGGCGATGAAGCTCTTCATGTCGCTGGTGCCGCGGCCATAGAGCAGACCGTCCTTCTGCACCACCTCGAACGGGTCGGTCGCCCAGATCTGGCCCTCCACCGGCACCACGTCGGTATGGCCGGACAGCACCACGCCGCCTTTGTCCTTCGGGCCGATGGTGGCGTAGAGGTTGGCCTTGCCGTGCGCCTCGTCGAAGGTCAGCCGGCTGTCGATGCCGTATTCCGCCAGATAGGCTTTCACATCCTCGATCAGCGCCAGGTTGGACAGCGCCGAGGTGGTGTCGAAGGCGACCAGCCGGCGGATCATGGCGATGGCGCGTGCGGTATCGGTCACGGAAGGACTCTCCTGAAAGGAAGGGGGATCAGCCGCGCCAGAAGGAGGGCGCGAACAGGATGAGGACGGTGAACAGCTCCAGCCGGCCCATCAGCATGGCCAGCGACAACGCCCATTTGGCGGCGTCGGGCAATGTGGAGAAATTGCCGGCCGGCCCGATGATGTCGCCCAGGCCGGGGCCGACATTGCTGATCGCCGTGGCCGCGCCGGAAATCGCGGTCACGAAGTCGAGGCCCAGCAGCCCCAGCAGCATGGACAGCAGCAGGAAGCACAGCATGTAGGTGATCAGGAAGCCGATGACGGCGGTGGAGACATCCTCCGGCACCGGCTTGCGGTTATAATGCGGAATGAACACGCCATGCGGGCGCAGCAGCCGCTTCATCTGCGCGCGCGCCGTGGCATAGGCGATCTGGATGCGGAAGATCTTCACGCCGCAGGTGGTGGAGCCGGCGCAGCCGCCCAGGAACATCAGGAACAGCATCAGCGACATGCCGAAGCCGCCCCACAGCCCGAAATCGGTGGTGGCGAAGCCGGTGCCGGTCATCACCGAGATGCAGTTGAAGGCGGCATGGCGCACCGCCTCCAGCGGGTGCGTTTCCAGCGTCCAGAACTGCCAGCCCCCGGCCAGCAGCACGGCGGCGCCGGTGATCGACAGGAACCAGCGCACCTGGCTGTCCTGCAGCAGCATGCGCATATCGCCGCGCACCGCCTTCAGATAGGCGATGAAGGGCAGGCTGCCGGCCAGCATGCCGGCCACGACGATATAGTCGATCAGCGCGCTGTCATAATGGCCGATCGAGGCGTCCTTGGTGGAATAGCCGCCGGTCGCCACCGTCGTCATGGCGTGGGCCAGCGCGTCGAAGCCGCTCATGCCGGCGAAATACAGCATGAAGGTCCAGGCCAGCGTGATGCCGGCATAGAGCATGCCCAGCCCGCCGGCCAGCCGCGCGGTGCGGGGCAGCACCTTCTCCGGCGTGTCGAACGCCTCGGTCTTGAACAGCTGCATGCCGCCGACCGACAGCATCGGCAGGATGCCCATGGCGATGACGATGATGCCGATGCCGCCCAGCCATTGCAGCAGGGCGCGCCACAGCAGCAGGCCCGGCGGGGCGGTATCCAGCCCGACGATGACGGTGGAGCCGGTGGTCGTCACCCCCGACATCGCCTCGAAGAAGGCATCGGTATAGCTCAGCTTCAGGTCGGAAAAGGCGAAGGGCAGCGCGCCGAACAGCGCCACCACCAGCCACAAGAGCGTGGTCAGCAGGAAGGCCTGCCGCAGATTGAGGCTGACGGTGCGCGTGCCCTGCGTGGTCAGCATCAGCGACACGCCGGCGAACAGGGTGATCAGGGCGGAGGCCGCGAAGACCTGCCAGTCCTCATGCCCGGTCAGCGCATCCACCAATGCGGGAATGACCATCACCCCGGCCAGCAGGGCCAGCACCAGACCGACAATATAGAGAACGGGACCGAGAGCGGGCACGGCTCAGCCTGTCCTCAGGGAAGGGCGGGCCATCGGGGAGGGCGGGCGCACCGCCACGCTTGCGGCCGCACCGGCGGTGGGGCCAGCGGCGGGGACCGTCAGGGGGGCCAGATTGGGGGCCGCTTTTCGGGTCGTGGTTCTGCTCGGGCGCATCATCGCGCGATCAAAGGCGATAACGGCGCGCCTGTCCAGTGGGAGGGCCAGTAGGAGGGGGACGGAGGTGACACGACACATCGGAGAATAGGCATTGGAAACGCCCACCCCTCCGTCGTCACCCTCGGGCTTGACCTCCGGCGGAAGCCATCTTTCTCAGTCGTCACCCTCGGTCAGATATCGGGACGGTCGGACAGTTTTCTTTCGTCACCCTCGGGCTTGACCCGAGGGTCCAGGGGCGGTGCCCTGCCTGAAACGCCTCAGCCCGTGGCCCCTGGATGCCCGGATCAAGTCCGGGCATGACAAGTAGAGAGACTTGCAGGCCGTAACGCGGAAAATCACTCACCCGCACATTGCGCGCCGACGCACGAGCCGACGCTGAGTTAGCATGTAACGTGCAGCCTTGCGGTTGATATTGGTTACCGATTTCGAAAGTGTCACATAATATGCAAGGATAACTTATTAGTCCGAGCACACTTGTATGTAGGTTAATGTCGTCAAAATAAGTGCAGAACGAGTTTTCAGCCAAGAGTTTCTATGAAATAAATAGCTTTGTTTCCCTCACATCGCACCGAGGGCGCGGATTTATAGAACTTTTTAAGGACCGGAAGAGGGTAATATGTGGGAAAGTTTCGGATTTAGCCGCAATCTTTACGACACACATCCGGTCGAAGGTAACGACCAGGGTGAGAGGCTACTGGTTGGTAGGTCTAATGAGGTTACCCGCATTAAGAGCCGCATCAGCGGTTTTAGAACAGTACTTACGCTTGAAGGGCCAAACGGTGTTGGAAAGACTAGTCTTGTGTTGGTGTCAGGGCACCAACTCCAAAAAGAAAGCGAAGGACGTGGAAAGTCATCGTATTTGTTGCTTCCAGAACCTGTTCAGTTCACACAAGAAGATACTGCGGTTGATTTTAAGCGTAAGGTTTATTCAAAGATCGCATCACACTTTATTGCGAACGAAAGGGATCTGAGATCGCGACTTGACCTACAGTTTTCTCTAGGGCCACTGAGGGCATGGCTAGAAAATCCTTTGAATTTTGAAGGAAGCATATCAATCGCAGGTTTCGGAGGAGGAGGCGGGCGAACTCCAAACGAATCTACCGGCTTTGACGTTCATGGTTTTTTTACGCTTGTGGACAGACTTTTGCAGGCATCATTTACAAATGATGGAGGTATTATTTGCGTTCTTGATAATCTAGAGATATTAAATACATCACAACTTGCACGCCAAAGATTAGAAACGCTTCGAGACGATTTATTCGCCAAACATGGTCTAAAATGGGTCGTTTGTGGCGCACGTGGAATTGTGCGATCTGTAGCAAGTTCGCCTCGATTACAGGGGCGACTTTTAGAGCCCATTGAGGTTAATCCACTGGATGGTCATTCTATAGATCAATTGATCGCTTCACGTGTTGCAGAATTCAGGACGAGACCTGATTCCATTCCGCCGGTGGGCGCAGATTCCTTTAAATATGTATTCAAAATACTGAACAATAATCTTCGAGATTCTTTAAAATACTCTGGAGATTTCGCGGCGTGGCTGGATGAAAATCAACGATACAATGAGACTGCTTCAAGTCTTGATGATTTGTTCCAAGTGTGGCTTGCCGATCAGAGCGAGAGATACTTTACGACAATAAATGTACCTCCCCGTGCGTGGCAGCTTTTTGATGATATTTGTGAGAAAGGGGGGTCGATCAGCCCTTCTGATTATGAAGATTTCGGATTCAATTCTCCGCAGCATATGCGCGGCCAAGTGGCTAAATTAGAACAGGCGGATCTTGTTGTTTCAGAGCTTGATGACACTGATCATCGTAGGAAAACGATATCAGTGCAGGCAAAAGGGTGGCTGCTTAGACATCATCGAACAGGCTACCGTCCCCCGGATTGAATGCATAAACAATGCTCAGGTCTTCTTGCATCAAGGAGGCTTTGATTATGTGACTGTCCCTCATGCTTGCCATATGCTTAGACGGACGTGAGAATATAATGGAAGGCTATAGGGTGCATCCTTTGGGCAAGATATAGTTTGGAATTTCGATAAGAATCTCAGGGCAGTAAAGTATATCGACTTTACTAATCCTGACCAACCTTGCTCCCCCCTCACCCCACCATCTCGGCCTTCCGGTAGCCCTGATAATAGAGCAGGGCGGTAAGGTCGGTGTGGTCCACGCGGAAGCGGGCCTCGGCGGCCACGATGGGCTTGGCGCGGAAGGCGACGCCCAGCCCGGCGGCCTTCAGCATGGCGAGGTCGTTGGCGCCGTCGCCCACCGTCACGGCGGCCTCGGGCGCGATGGCGAGGTCGGCGGCCAGCTCGTTCAGCGCGGCCAGCTTGGCGTCGCGGTCGAGGATCGGCTCCGCCACCGTGCCGGTCAGCACCCCCTCCTCGACATTCAGCACATTGGCGCGGTCGAGGTGGAAGCCGCAGCGCTCCCGCACCTTGCCGGTAAACCAGGTGAAGCCGCCGGAGACCAGCGCGGTGCGCGCACCGTTCGCCCGCATGGTCTGCACCAGCGTGCGGGCACCCGGCGTCAGCTCCACACCCTCATAGGTCCGCTCCAGCGCATCCGCCGACAGGCCCTTCAGCATGGCGACGCGCTCGCGCAGCGCGGTGGCGAAATCGATCTCGCCATTCATCGAGCGCGCGGTGATCGCGGCAATCTTCTCCTTCAGGCCCGCATAGGCCGCCAGCTCGTCCAGCGTCTCGCTGGTGACGATGGTGGAATCCATGTCGGCCAGCAGCAGTTTCTTGCGCCGCCCGTCGGGCTTCTGTATCGCCATATCGACGGGCGCGCCGGCGAGGCGGTCGCGCAGGGCGGCTTCCGCCGTCGCGGGGTCTGCCGTTTCCAGCGCGATGTCGAGGGCCGTCCCCTCGGCCAGCCAGTCGCGGGAACCGGGATTGGCGCCAGCCTCGGACAGGGCGGCCCCGGCGGCATCGAGCAGGGCGGCATCCAGCGTCTGGCGGGCGGGATCGGCGATCAGGGTCAGGACGAACGACATGGGTTACCTCGCAATGGGAACGCGCTTATCTAGCCCCCCGCGCGCGGCAGGAAAAGGGAAGATACGATGACCATGTCGGGAGGGGCGCCCGTGATCGTCGTCGCCGGGCCGACCGCCAGCGGCAAGTCGGCGCTGGCGGTGGAGATTGCCGAGGCGTTCCGGGGCGTGGTCATCAATGCCGATTCCATGCAGGTCTATGCCGATCTGCGGGTGCTGACCGCGCGCCCCTCGGAGGCGGAGGAGCGCCGCGTGCCGCACCGGCTCTATGGCGTGCTGGACGGGGCGCAGAAATGCTCGGCCGGGCGCTGGCGCGAGCTGGCGCTGGCGGAGATATCGCGCGTCCAGGCCGCCGGCCAGCTGCCGGTGCTGTGCGGCGGGACGGGGCTCTATATCCAGACGCTGATGCGCGGCATCGCCCCGGTGCCGGCGGTGCCGGCCAGCTTCCGCGCGGAGGCGACGGCGCTGCATGCGCAGCTTGGCGGCCCCGGCTTTCACGAAAGGCTGGCGGAGCGCGACCCGGTGATGGCGGCGCGGCTGCACCCCGGCAACACGCAGCGGCTGATCCGCGCCTGGGAGGTGCTGAACGCAACCGGCCGCTCGCTGGCGGACTGGCAGGCCGCACCCCGGACAGGCGCGGCGACTGGTCTCGACTTCCTGTCCTTCGTGCTGCTGCCGGCGCGCGCCCCGCTCTATGCCGCCTGCGACGGGCGCTTCATGCAGATGGTGGAGATGGGGGCGCTGGAGGAGGTGCGGGCGCTGGTCGCGCGCGGGCTCGATCCGGCGCTGCCGGTGATGAAGGCGCTGGGCGTGCGCGAGCTGGCGGCGCATCTGGCGGGAGAGCTGACGCTGGAGGAGGCCATCGACCAGGCGCAGCGCGAGACGCGGCGCTACGCCAAGCGGCAGGTGACCTGGTTCCGGCACCAGATGGAGGATGCCATGATTTTCGAGACAGGCTATGGCGCGAAATATTCGACAAGCCCGCGAGATGAAATCTTTTCGAAAATTCGTCAATCTGGGTTGACCGCGAAGGGCTGACGGTCTAGCTTCCGGCCTCCCCCGCGCCGAAAGCGCGGCGAGGGGCGATTTGTGACCGCATAAACCGACCGCATCCACAGGATGAATGAAGATGGCAACCGACAAGATGACGACCGAGCCCCAGGAGGAGATGAGCGGCGCTGCCCAGCTGCTGCGCGCCCTTGAGGATCAGGGCGTCGAGGTTATCTTCGGCTATCCCGGCGGTGCGGTCCTGCCGATCTATGACGAGATATTCAAGAACAACCGCATCCGCCACATCCTGGTGCGCCACGAGCAGGCGGCTGTGCATGCGGCGGAAGGCTATGCGCGCTCCACCGGCAAGACCGGTGTGGTGCTGGTGACCTCCGGCCCCGGCGCTACCAACGCCGTCACCGGCCTGACCGACGCGCTGATGGATTCGATCCCCATCGTCTGCCTCACCGGCCAGGTGCCGACGCATCTGATCGGCAATGACGCCTTCCAGGAGGCCGACACCACCGGTATCACCCGCCCCTGCACCAAGCATAATTACCTGGTGAAGGATGTGCGCGACATGTCGCGCGTGGTGCATGAGGCGTTCTATGTCGCCAGCAATGGCCGTCCCGGCCCGGTGGTCATCGACCTGCCGAAGGACGTGCTGTTCGCCAAGGGCCCCTATGGCGGCAAGCCGGATGGAAGGCTGCACAAGAGCTACCGCCCGCAGGTGAAGGGCGACAGTGCCGCCATCGACGAGGCTGTGCGCCTGCTGGCCGGCGCCAAGAAGCCGATCATCTATGGCGGCGGCGGCATCATCAATTCCGGTCCGCATGCGTCCGAGCTGCTGACCAAGCTGGTGCGGATGACCGGCTATCCCTGCACGCTGACGCTGATGGGCCTCGGCGCGCTGCCGGCCTCCGACCCGCATTTCCTCGGCATGCTGGGCATGCACGGCACCTACGAGGCGAACCTCGCCATGTATAATGCCGATGTGATGCTGTGCGTCGGCGCGCGGTTCGACGACCGGGTGACCGGCAAGCTGACCGAGTTCTCGCCGAACTCGAAGAAGATCCACATCGATATCGACCCGTCCTCGATCAACAAGAATGTCCGGGTGGATGTGCCGCTGGTCGGCGATGTCGGCAATGTGCTGGAGGAGATCGTCGGCCGCTGGCAGAAGCAGAAGCTGTCGCCCGACGGCAAGGCGCTGGCTGCCTGGTGGAAGCAGATCGACAACTGGAAGAGCCGCGACAGCCTGAAGTTCGGCCCGTCCGAAAAGACCATCAAGCCGCAGCACGCGATCAGGCGCCTGTACGAGCTGACGCGCGAGCGCGACGAGGTGTTCATCACCACCGAGGTTGGCCAGCACCAGATGTGGGCCGCCCAGCACTTCCATTTCGAGAAGCCGAACCGCTGGATGACCTCGGGCGGCCTCGGCACCATGGGCTATGGCCTGCCTGCCGCCATGGGCGTGCAGATCGCCCATCCGGGCGCGCTGGTGGTCGATATCGCCGGCGAGGCGTCGATCCTGATGAACATCCAGGAGATGTCCACGCTGGCGCAGTATAATCTACCGGTGAAGGTGTTCATCCTGAACAACCAGTGGATGGGCATGGTGCGCCAGTGGCAGGAACTGCTGCATGGCGGGCGCTATTCGGAAAGCTATTCGGAGGCGCTGCCCGACTTCGTGAAGCTGGCCGAGGCCTTCCAGGCGGTGGGCCTGCGCGCCGAACGGCCGGACCAGCTGGACGATGTCATCAAGGAGATGCTGGCGGTGGACCGCCCGGTCATCGCCGATATCTGCGTCGATCAGAAGGAAAACTGCTTCCCGATGATCCCCTCGGGCGCCGCGCATTACGAGATGCTGCTGGGGCCGGAGGATCATGCCGAGCAGCCGACCTCGGAGGAGGGGATGGTCCTCGTTTAGGCGCTGCCTGGGCGCTGCCTGCCGCAGCGCCCGTCCGCCTTCCCCGACACGCCGCCTGCCGGTTCCGGTGAGCGGCCCATTCTGGAGCCTGATTCTTGGAAGCCATCGAACGCCATACCATCGCCGTGCTGGTGGATAACGAGCCCGGCGTGCTCGCCCGGGTGATCGGCCTGTTCTCCGGCCGCGGCTACAATATCGAGAGCCTCACCGTGTCCGAGGTCGATACGGCGCGTGGCCTGTCGCGCATCACCGTCGTCACCAGCGGCACGCCGATGATCATCCAGCAGATCAAGGCGCAGCTCGACCGGCTGGTGCCGGTCCACCGGGTCGCCGACCTGACGGCGGATGGCGAGCATGTCGAGCGCGAGCTGGCGCTGATCAAGGTCGCCAACACCGGCGAGGACCGCATCGAGGCGCTGCGCATTGCCGACACCTTCCGCGCCCGCGTGCTGGACAGCACGCTGGAGAGCTTCACCTTCGAGCTGACCGGCACCGCCGGCAAGCTTGACGCCTTCATCAAGCTGATGGTGGCGCTGGGCAAGGTGGAGGTGTCGCGCACCGGCGTGGTCGCGATCTCGCGGGGCAGCGACATTGCCATGGGCATGCAGCGCGACGCCACGGCGGACGGAATCTAACCCAACCAGTACGGCGGCAACGCCATCAACCCCAACCCAGTCGAAAACGAAGGAACTACACCATGCGGGTCTATTACGATCGCGATGCCGACGTGAATCTGATCAAGGACAAGAAGATTGTCATCGTCGGTTACGGCAGCCAGGGCCATGCCCACGCCAACAATCTGAAGGACAGCGGCGTGAAGAACGTCGTCGTCGCACTGCGCGCCGGCTCCGCCACGGCGAAGAAGGCGGAGGCCGCCGGCTTCAAGGTGCAGACCCCGACCGAGGCGGTGAAGGATGCCGACGTGGTCATGATGCTGACCCCGGACGAGCTGCAGGCCGATATCTACAATGCCGAACTGGCGCCGAACATGAAGAAGGGCTCGGCGATCTGCTTCGCGCATGGCCTGAACATCCATTTCAACCTGATCGAGGCGCGCTCCGACCTGGACGTGTTCATGATCGCGCCGAAGGGCCCGGGCCACACCGTGCGCTCCGAATATCAGCGCGGCGGCGGCGTGCCCTGCCTGGTTGCGGTGGACAAGAACAGCTCCGGCAATGCGCTGGAAATCGCCCTGTCCTACGCCTGCGCCATCGGCGGCGGCCGCGCCGGCATCATCGAGACCACCTTCAAGGAAGAGTGCGAGACCGACCTGTTCGGTGAGCAGGTCGTGCTGTGCGGCGGCCTAGTCGAGCTGATCCGCGCCGGCTTCGAGACGCTGGTGGAAGCCGGCTACGCCCCGGAGATGGCCTATTTCGAGTGCCTGCACGAGGTGAAGCTGATCGTGGACCTGATCTACGAGGGCGGCATCGCCAACATGAACTACTCGATCTCCAACACCGCCGAATATGGCGAGTATGTCACCGGCCCGCGCATCATCACCGCCGACACCAAGGCCGAGATGAAGCGCGTGCTGAACGACATCCAGTCGGGCATCTTCACCCGCAACTGGATGCTGGAGAACAAGGTCAACCAGACCTCCTTCAAGGCGACCCGCGCCAAGGCCGCCGCCCATCCGATCGAGGAAGTGGGCGAGAAGCTGCGCGCGATGATGCCGTGGATCGGCCAGAACCGCCTCGTCGACAAGACCAAGAACTGATCCGTTCCGTCAGCCGGATTGGCGAGGGCCCGGGCACCGTCCCGGGCCCTTTGCCGTTCGGGAATGGCCGGGTTTACTGGACAAAGCGCCTTCCGGCTTTAAATATGGATCGACAAGACGGCAGGCGGCGCCACGGATCGCCGCGCCCGGAGAAGAGGCCATGTACAAGCAGACCACCCGATCGATCAGCGTCACCGTGCGGCCCATCTATCTGGAGGACCAGTCCACCCCGTCCGACAATCACTATGTCTGGGCCTATCAGGTGAAGATCGAGAATGAGGGCAGCGAGACGGTGCAGCTGCGCCGCCGCTTCTGGCGCATTACCGATGCGCTGGGCCGCACCCAGGAGGTGCGCGGCGATGGCGTCGTCGGCGAGCAGCCGGTGCTGCGCCCAGGAGAGAGCTTCGAATATACCAGCGGCACGCCGCTCAGCACGCCTTCGGGCATCATGGTCGGCGCCTATACGATGGAAGCCGGCGATGGCAGCCATTTCGACATCGATGTGCCGGCCTTCTCGCTGGACAGTCCGCACCAGCCCGTCCGGCTGAATTAGGCCATATACGCAGCGAACCATCCGGTGGTTCACGAGTTACTGAAAAATAAAAGTTTTTCTTCATATGCGCTTGAAGCCCCATGACCGGGCGCCATTTCGACGACATATGAAGGAGATGCCGTCTGCCAGAATGCGCCTGAGTACTCCCGCTCCGGCCCGGACGGTGACCATGACCCGAAAAGGCATGCCATGAACGAAAACATCATGAAGCCGTCCGTCGAGGCCAGCCGGCTCGCTCTCGGTTCGGTATCCGGTGTCGAGCGTCCGTCGCGGGAAGAAGCGGAGGCGGCGGTGCGCACACTGCTGCGCTGGGCCGGCGACGATCCGGCGCGCGAAGGGTTGCTGGACACGCCGAAGCGCGTCGCCAAGGCCTATGAGGAATGGTTCGGCGGCTATGCGGTCGATCCGGTAGAGATGCTGAAGCGCACCTTCGACGAGACCGACGGCTATGACGAGATGGTGCTGCTGCGCGACATCCGCTTCGTGTCGCATTGCGAGCATCACATGGCGCCCATCGTCGGGCGCGCCCATGTCGCGTACCTGCCGCTGAACCGTGTCGTCGGCATCTCCAAGCTGGCGCGGGTGGTGAACGCCTATGCGCGCCGGCTGCAGATCCAGGAGCGGCTGACCGCGCAGATCGCCAACACCATCAACGATGTGCTTGAGCCCAAGGGTGTGGCCGTTGTCATCGAGGCCGAGCATGGCTGCATGACCTCGCGCGGGGTGAACACCCACGGTACCTCCATGGTCACCAGCCGCATGCTGGGCGCCTTCCGCGCCAATGCCAGCACGCGCCGCGAGTTCCTGACGATGATCGGCAACCCGCAGAGCAGTGCTGCCCTGTAAGGGATACACGCCGGAACGAAAAAGGCCCCGCCGGAGCGGGGCCTTTTCTTTTGCGCGGTTGTGGGGCCTAGCCCTCGATCCGCACCGCGACGAAGCGCATCTCGCCCTTGCGGTTGACCAGCAGCAGGACGGACTTGCGGCCGGCCTTCTGCGCGGATTGCACCTTCTCGACGAGTTCGGCCGGGCTGTTCACCTCCTCCTGGCTGACCTCGACGATCATGTCGCCGGGCTGGATGGCCTTTTCGGCCGCCGGGCTGTTCGGCTTCACCTCGGTCACCAGCACGCCCTTGGCGGTGTCGGCAAGGCCGAAGCGCTGGCGCAGTTCCGGGGTCACGCCAGTGAGGCTGAGGCCCAGCGAATCGACCGTGCGGTTGACGGCGCCGGAATCGGCCGGCTTGGTCGGGTCCAGCAGGCCGGCCTGTTCGGCCTCCTCCAGCTCGCCCACCTTCACCTGCACGGTCAGCTTCTTGCCGTCGCGCCAGATCTCGACCGGCACGTCCTCGTCGATCTTGGTGGCGGCCACGATGCGGGGCAGGCGGCGCATGTCGGGGACGTTCTGGCCATTGAACTTCAGCACGATGTCGCCAGCCTTGATGCCGCCCTTGTCGGCCGGGCCGGTCTCGGTGACGCTGGCGATCAGCGCGCCGCGCGCCTTGTCGAGGCCCAGGCTCTCGGCGATCTCGTCGGTCACCATCTGGATGCGGACACCCAGCCAGCCGCGGCGGGTGCGGCCATATTCCTTCAGCTGCTCGATGACCGGCTTGGCCAGCGCCGAGGGGACGGCGAAGCCGATGCCAATGGAGCCGCCGGACGGCGAGTAGATGGCGGTGTTGATGCCGACCACCTCACCCGACATGTTGAACATCGGGCCGCCCGAATTGCCGCGGTTGATCGAGGCATCGGTCTGCAGGAAATCGTCATAGGGGCCGGCATTGATGTCGCGGGCCCGTGCCGAGACGATACCGGCGGTCACCGTGCCGCCCAGGCCGAACGGGTTGCCGATGGCCAGCACCCAGTCGCCGACGCGGCTGGCGTCGCTGTCGCCCCAGCCCACAGCGGTCAGCTTATAATCGCCGGGGTTGATCTTCAGCAGGGCAAGGTCGGTCTTCGGGTCGCGGCCGACGATCTCCGCCTCGAACTCGGCATCGTCATGCATGCGGATCGTCACCTTGTCGGCGTCCGCGATGACATGGTTGTTGGTCACGATGAAGCCGGAGGCATCGATGACGAAACCGGAGCCCAGCGAGGTGGCGCGACGCGGCTGGTTCGGCCGCTGCTGGCGATCGAAGAAGTCGCGGAAGAACTCCTCGAACGGCGATCCGGGAGGGAATTGCGGCATCTCCGGCACGTCCTGGGGGGAGGACTGCACGGTCTGCGTGGTGGAAACGTTCACGACCGCCGGCAGCAGCTTCTCGGCCATGTCGGCGAAGCTGTCGGGCGCCGGGCGGGCGAGGGCGGGCACGGCCTGGACCAGCACCGCGAGGGCCAGCAGGGTCGCGAAAAACCGGTTCGCGGACAGGCGGCGGGACGACCCGTCTGCTTGCGCGCTTGTACCGGGAAGGAACGCCAGACGATTGCTCATGGGAGGCCTTCTCTTGTCCTTCGTCACAGGAAAGTCGGGAACCCGGTCATGGCTGGTATCGTTCCTGACCTGACCGGAAAGCCCGATGGCGGTTCGACGCATCGGAGGGCGTCGCATGTCCGCTATTCAGCTTTTCACATATGGTCAAATTAAGACATACCCCAATCCGTTTTGGGCATTTGTGGGGCCATTTGCGGCACGCTTGCCGCAGCTAACCGCGTATCCACCAGACCAGCAGCACACCCACCGCCGCGGCCAGCAGCCCGGCCAGCCGCAGGTTTGCCGGCGGCTGCGCGATGGCGATGCGCATCATGGCCTGCATGCCGCCGGGGAACAGGGCATAAAGTATCCCTTCCAGGGCGATCATGAGGGCAATGGCCGTCAGCAGGTCGGTCACACCGGTATCCAATCAAAAAAAATAGCGCGGCGGAGCCGGATGGCCACCGCCGCGCCAGGAAACATTGCCTTCAACCTTAGCGGGGCGTGGCCGTGCCGCTCATGCTGTTGAAGAAGCGCATGAAGTCGCTGTTCGGTGACAGCACCATGGTGGTGCCGTCCTGGCCCAGCGAATCGCGGTAGGCTTCCATGCTGCGGTAGAAGGAGAAGAACTGCTGGTCCCGGCTGAAAGCCTCGGCGTAGATGTTGATCGCGTCGGCATCGCCCTGACCGCGAACGATCTGCGCTTCACGCTCGGCATTGGCGATGATGACGACACGCTGGCGGTCGGCATCGGCGCGGATCTGCTGGGCCAGCTCGAAGCCTTCGGCGCGGGCTTCCTTCGCCTCCCGTTCACGCTCGGAACGCATGCGGTTGTAGATCGCCTGGCTGGTCTGCTCCGGATAGTCGGCGCGACGCACCCTGACATCGACGATCTGCAGGCCCAGCCGCTCGACCGAGGCATTCACCTCGCTGGTCATCTGGGTGATGATCGCGTCACGGTTGGCCGACAGGATGTCGGTCAGGTTGGCGTTACCGAGTGCCCGGCGTAGCGACGAGTTGATGATCGCGGTCAGCCGCTGGCGGGCGCCGAACTCATTGCCCACCGACTGGTAGAACAGCAGCGGATCGGTGATGCGGAAACGTGCATAGCTGTCCACATCGAGGCGCTTCTGGTCCACCAGGATGACCTGCTGGCGCGGCGGATCGAGGTCCAGCACGCGCAGCTCATAGCGCTGCAGGTTCTGGATGAAGGGCAGCTTCACATGCAGCCCCGGCTCCTTCACGACGCGCTTGGGTTCGCCGAACTGCAGCACCAGCACCTGCTCGGTCTGATGCACGGTGAACAGCGCGCTGGAGGCAACGATACCGGCGACGACGATCAGGCCGCCCAGGATCGCAAGCAAATTGCGTGGCATGGCGTCCTCCCTCAGTTCCGGTTCGCCGCCGGGGCGGTCGATGTGCCCTGGCCGGTACGTTTCTGGATTTCCGGCAGCGGCAGATACGGCACGACGCCGCCCTGGCCGCCATCCTTGTCGTCGATGATGACCTTCTGCACGTTGCCCAGAATCTGCTGCATGGTTTCGATATAGATGCGCTGCTGCGTGACGTCCGGGGCCTTGGAATAGGCCTCATACACCGACAGGAAGCGCTGCGCGTCACCCTGGGAGCGGTTGACCACCTCCTCGCGGTAGGCGCGGGCTTCCTGGATCAGCCGCTCCGCATCGCCTCGGGCGCGTGGCACGATGTCGTTCCGGTAGGCTTCTGCCTCGTTCCGCACACGCTCCTTGTCGGCGCGGGCACGCTGCACCTCGTTGAAGGCGTCCACGACCGGGGCCGGCGGATCGACCGCCAGCAGCTGGATCTGCCGCACCTCGACGCCGGACTGATAATCGTCCAGCAGGCGCTGGGCATTCTCGGTGGCGCGCACCTCGATCACCTGTCGGCCTTCGGTCAGCGCGACCTGGATCGGCGTCTGGCCGATGATCTCGCGCATCACGCTTTCCGCCACTGCCTTCACGGTCAGGTCCGGGTTACGCAGCTTGAACAGGAACTGGCCGGCATCCTTGATGCGCCAGAACACGACGAAATCGATATCGACGATGTTCTCGTCGCCCGTCAGCATCAGGCTTTCCTCGGGATCGTCGCGGCTGACGCCGGCGCGGCCGGCGGAATCGCCCGACGAGCGGAAGCCGATCTCGATGCGGTTTTCGCGCGTGACATTCGGAGTCAGCACGCTCTCGATCGGGGTGGGCAGGTGATAGTTCAGACCGGGGCCGGTGGTGCGCACCCATTCGCCGAAGCGCAGGACCACGCCCTGCTCATCCGGCTGCACGCGGTAGAAGCCGCTGGCACCCCACAGCGCCACGGCCACCAGCAGGACCAGGATGATGCCCTTGGTGTTGCCGAAGCCGCCCGGCATCATGTTCTGAAAGCGTTCCTGACCCTTCTTGATCAGTTCTTCGATATTGGGGGGCTGCGGACCACCGCCGCCACCACCGCCGCCGCCACCCGGACGGCCCCACGGGCTGCCGCCATTGCCGCCGCCGCCGCCACTACCCCAAGGGCCGCCGCCCTGGCCGCCCCCCTGATTGCTATTCCAAGGCATTCTTGTTTCCCAGCCTGGCCTGTTTTTCCTTTGTCGCGCCCGCCATCCTTACGCGATCCCATCGGGCGTTTCCAGAGAAAGGCACCCGCAGGGCGCAAGAGTTGCGCCGCGACCCTCCGGGATATTGGCTGTAGCCGCCGGTTTTCAATGCGCTGCGGCTGAAAGATCGGCGCGCTGACGCCTTTCAGTCCCCACCGATGAGCGTCCGCGCGGCTGCCACGGCGCTGCGGTAATCGGCTGCCACAACCGGGGCGCCTGCCCCGTCCCGGATCAGCCCCATGCGGGCCATCAGTCCGGCCGGCTGCGGCTGCAGGCCGGACAGGATGACGGTCGTGCCCTGGGATTGGCAGCGCTTCAGGAAGGCGTCCAGCGTTCCGGCGCCGCTGGCATCCATCAGCGGGACATGGCGCAGCCGCAGGATGAAGACTCTCGGCGTCGCGCCGACGCGCTCCAGCACATCGGTCAGCCGGCCCGACGCGCCGAAGAACAGCGGCCCGCGGATCAGGAACACCTCGACGCCGGGCGGCAGGTTCTCGCGCTCGTTGCTGTCCTCATCCTCGTCATCGTCGTCTGCCAGAGGATTGACGCCGCCCTGCACCTCGACCGCCTCGGCCATGCGCACCATGAACAGGATGGCGGCCAGCACGATGCCGACCTGGATTGCTACGGTCAGGTCCACCAGCACGGTCAGGCCGAAGGTCAGCAGCAGCACCAGCCGGTCGCCATGCGGCGCCTTCATCAGATGGCGGAAGCGGTCGGCCTCGCTCATGTTCCAGGCCACCACTACCAGCACGGCGGCGAGGCAGGCCAGCGGCACATAGACCATCAGGTGTGCCAGCGCGACCATGAACACCAGCAGGAACAGGGCGTGCAGCATGCCGGCGACCGGGCTGACAGCGCCGGAGCGGATGTTGGTCGCGGTGCGGGCGATGGCGCCGGTGGCGGGGATGCCGCCGAACATGGCCGAGCCGATATTGGCGATGCCCTGCGCCATCAGCTCGCCGTTGGAGCGGTGGCGTCGCCCGGTCATGCCGTCGGCGACCATGGCGGAGAGCAGCGATTCGATGCCGGCCAGCAGCGCGATGGTGAAGGCGTCGGGCAGCAGGATGCGGATGCGCTCCAGCGACATGTCGGGCAGGCTGGGGCTGGGCAGCATGTTGGGAATCTCGCCGAAGCGGCTGCCGATGGTCTCGACCGGCAGGCCCAGCGCGAAGGCCAGCAGCGTGCCGGCCAGCACGCCGATCAGGAAGCCCGGCCAGCGCGGCCGCCAGCGCTTCAGCCCGAGGATGATCGCCAGCGTCAGCGCGGCCAGCCCGACAGCGGCGAAGTTGACGCTCGACAGATGCGCGAGATAGGCCTCCCACTGATGCAGGAAATCGGCCGGCAGCCGTTCGATCTCCAGCCCCAGCAGGTCGCGCACCTGGCTGGAGAAGATGATGACGGCGATGCCCGCCGTGAAGCCGGTCACCACCGGCTGCGGCACATATTTGATGTAGGTGCCGAAGCGCAGCAGGCCGAAGGCCAGCAGCATGATGCCGGCCATGATGGTGGCGATCACCAGCCCGTCATAGCCATGCCGGTCGATGACGTTGAACACCACGACCACGAAGGCGCCGGTCGGGCCGCCGATCTGGAACCGGCTGCCGCCCAGCGCGGAGATCAGGAAGCCGGCAATGATGGCGGTGAACAACCCGCGCTCCGGCGTGGTGCCGCTGGCGATCGCCAGCGCCATGGCCAGCGGCAGCGCGACAATGGCAACGGTCAGCCCGGCGATAGCGTCCTGGCGGAACTTACCGAACCCGTAGCCTTCCTGCAGCGCCGTGACCAGCTTCGGGGTGAAGCTGCTGCGGCTTCTGGCAGGGTCGGCAGGCGGCGGCGCCGCAGGGTCTTGCGCCATGAGGGCGGCTTTCTGAAAAGTGCTTAAGTCCCTACTCTTTGTAGGGTCACGAAACAGTAGGACAGGCCGGAGGCTTCATCCAATACAGGATTCGTGCGGTCAGCCTCGCGCCAGGCGCGGGGCTCGATCTCCGGGAAATGCGCGTCGCCGGCAATTTCCGCGTCGATTTCGGTGAGGTACAGCCGGTCGAGCCGGGGCAGGGCCTGGGCGTATATCTCCGCCCCGCCGATCACCATGACCTCCTCCGCGCCGGTCTCACGAGCCAGACTGGCGGCAAGGTCCAGGGCGGTGCCGATGTCGCGGGCGATGTGGATGCCTTCGGCTGCAAAACCGGGATCGCGTGTCACCACGATGTTGGGCCGGCCGGGCAGCGGCTTGCCGATGGACTGGAAGGTCTTGCGGCCCATGACGACCGGCTTGCCCAGTGTCATGGCCTTGAAGAATTTCAGGTCGCCCGGCAGTCGCCAGGGCAGGCCGTTATCCTGGCCGATCACCCGGTTGCGCGCCATCGCGGCAATGGCGGAGAAGATCATGGTGGCACCTTTCGATTTTAGGGCGATTTCGCTTAAACCTTGGTGTTTCTCTGACCGTCATTCCCGGCCTTGTGCCGGGAATCCAGGCTTCCGCTCGCTTAGGCACCGCCGGTATAAGCTGGACCCTGGACCCCCGGGACAAGCCCGGGGGTGACGGATAGAGTATGTAGCCGATAATTGAGCGAGCCCACCGCAGATGAAAGCTTGGAATCCAAGATGGCTTTCTTCGTCTATATCCTCGCAAGCGGAGAGCAAGGCACCCTGTATATCGGTGTGACCAACGACATTGCGCGAAGGGTCCACGAACACAAGGCGGGGGCGGCGGACGGTTTTACCAAGCGCCATGGCGTTTCGCGCCTCGTTTACTACGAGATGTTCGACACTGCCGCTGACGCGATCCAGCGGGAGAAGGCAATGAAACGGTGGAAGCGGGACTGGAAGCTCAACCTGATCGACCGCACCAATCCGGACTGGCGCGATCTATATGAGACGCTGAACGCCTAACTCACACCGCCTCTCACACCGCCACCGGGGCCTTGATGTGCGGGTGGGCCTGGTAGTTCTCCAGCGCGAAATCCTCATAGACGAAGTCGAACAGGCTGCCGACATCCGGGTTCAGCCGCATGGTGGGCAGTGGGTAGGGCGCGCGGGTCAGCTGCAGATCGGCCTGTTCCACATGGTTGGCATAGAGATGCGCGTCGCCCAGCGTGTGGATGAACTCGCCCGGCTTCAGCCCGGTCACCTGCGCCACCATCATTGTCAGTAGCGCGTAGGAGGCGATGTTGAACGGCACGCCCAGGAAGATGTCGGCGGAACGCTGGTAGAGCTGGCAGGACAGCCTGCCGTCCGCCACATAGAACTGGAACAGGCAGTGGCAGGGCGGCAGCGCCATCTTTCCAACCTCGGCCACATTCCAGGCGCTGACGATCAGCCGGCGGGAATCCGGGTTGGCCCTGATCTGCGCGATGAGCTGGCTGATCTGGTCGATGCTGCCGCCGTCCGGCGTCGGCCAGGACCGCCACTGATGGCCATAGACCGGCCCCAGCTCGCCATTCTCGTCCGCCCATTCGTCCCAGATCGAAACGCCATTGCGCTTCAGATAGGCGATGTTGGTGTCGCCCTGCAGGAACCACAGCAGCTCATGGATGATCGACTTCACATGCAGCTTCTTGGTGGTGACCAGCGGGAAGCCTTCTGCCAGGTCGAAGCGCATCTGGTAGCCGAACACGCTGTAGGTGCCGGTGCCCGTGCGGTCGGACTTGTAGGTGCCGGTCTGGCGGACATGGCGCAGGAGGTCGAGATAGGTCTGCATGGCACTGCCTTGGAAGCGATGTCTTGGGTCTGTGGAGCCTGCCATTACTATATATGGTGTTTGGCCGCGATGCAGCCCCCATAAAAAGTAAGTGGTTACCCCTTTCGTTCCGCCCTCGGAATACCTATTATTAAGGCGTCGGGAAACCGGCTATGGGGATAAACCTTTCGCGGAATAAGCATTACGGACCCGGGGGCGGTACCCGGCGCCTCCACCAGTTTACAAGATGCGCCCGTTTACGGATATGTGGGCTGGCGCATCCCTCTGGGGGCGAAACAGGATCGACGTGTGTAGTAAAGGCGTAAGTTTCTCCCGGCATGGTACCACCGTTATCGGGCCAAGCTAGTAGTTGCGAACGACAACTCCAAGCAGGTCGCCCTCGCCGCTTAATTGCGGTCTGGGTAACCACCCTTAAGCCCTTATCTTGCTAAGGTAAGGCGCGGTTCGGAGGGCACCGGGCAACAGAAGCCCTCCACTTACTTTCGTTGCCGCGTGGCTCCATTCCCGATCTTGGTGCCGAGCGTGCTGGCCGTAATCCGCCGGCCGGCCCTTTCGGGCAGGCGGGCCATCCAACCGGGCGAAATCGACAGGTGCAGGATCAGTTGAGATACGACAGGCTGGTTGAGGAGGCGCTGCGCAGCGTCGTCCGGACCGCGCTGACAGAGGCCGCGATCAACGGCCTGCCGGGCGATCATCATTTCTACATCACCTTCAAGACGCAGCTGGCAGGCGTGGATATCCCCGCCTTCCTGCGCCAGAAGTATGAGGACGAGATGACCATCGTCCTGCAGCACCAGTTCTGGGGGCTGAAGGTGACGGAGGACCGCTTCGAGGTTCTGCTCAGCTTCAACGATGTGCATGAGAAGCTGTCGATCCCCTTCACCGCCATCACCGGCTTCGTCGATCCGTCGGTGAAGTTCGGCCTGCAGTTCCAGGTCGCTGAGGAGGCGCAGGCGCAGGAGACGCCGGAAGGCGTGGCCGCCTTCACACCCGCCGAGAAGCCGGCAGCCGCGCCGGAGGCAGCCGCCGAGGAACCGGCGGAGGCAAACGCGGCCTCCGAGAATGGCGCCAATGTCGTGACGCTGGACAAATTCCGCAAGAAATAGCCGACGTCCCGTCTGCACCCCACCCTAAGGGGTGAGCCTTGCTCTCCTCTTATCCTCCTTCGTCACCCCCGCACTTGTTGCGGGGGTCCACATTTAAGGAGGCTCGGGCATCGCCGGCACTGGCAAGGTCGGTGCGGGCGGAGGCCTGGACCCCCGGGACAAGCCCGGGGGTCCAGGTTGGGGTAAGCGCCTACTGCGCGGCGACCGCTCCGTGTGATGAGCGCGCGACCGCCTGGTCGGCCAGCCGGCCGGTCAGTTCCTGCAGATGGTCGAAGCGCTGGCTATAGCTGCCCACGCCCAGCGTCGCCGAGCGCAGCTCGATGATGAGGTCGTGGATTTCCGCCTGCGGCATGTAGCACTGCACCTCGTCCCAGCCCTCCCAGCCGGCGCGGGCATCATAGCCCAGGATCTGCCCGCGCCGCCCGGTGATCAGGCGCTGCACCTTCGAGGTGAACTCGTTCGGCACCGCGATGGCGACCGACAGGATCGGCTCCAGCAGCACCGGCTCGCAGGCTGGCATGCCCTCTGCCATCGCCTGCCGGGCGGCCAGCTTGAAGGCCATGTCGGAACTGTCCACGCTGTGGAACTGCCCGTCATGCAGCGTCACCTGGACATCGACCACCGGATAACCCAGCGGCCCGTGCGTCATGAACTCGCGCACCCCTTCCTCGACGGAGGGGATGTACTGGCGCGGAATCGCGCCGCCGACGATCCTGTCCACGAACTGGAAGCCCGATCCGCGAGGCAGCGGCTGGATCGATATCTTCACATCGGCGAACTGGCCATGGCCGCCGCTCTGCTTCTTGTGCCTTGCATGCTGCTCGGCTTTGCGGCGGATGGTCTCCTTGTAGGGCACCTGCGGGCGGGCCAGCGTCACCGCCAGATTATACTTGCCCTTCAGCCGGTCGGCGGCGATCTGCAGATGGATGTCGCCCTGGCCGGACAGCAGCAGCTCGCCGGTATCCTCGTCATGCCGGGCGGTCAGTGAGGGGTCTTCCTCCACCAGCTTCTGCAGGGCGCCCGACAGCTTCACCTCGTCATTGCGGTTGGCGGCATGCAGCGCCATGGCATAGACCGGCGCGAGCGAGGCCGGCCAGTCGGGCGCGTCCGCAGGATGATCGGCGGGTGTCAGCACATCGCCGGTGGCGACCGGCTCCAGCTTGCCCAGCGCCACCACATCGCCGGGGCCAGCCTCCGGTATCTTCGCCAGATTAGAGCCCAGCAGGTGATAGAGGCCGCTGATGCGCGCCTGCCCGTGCGGGCCGGTCAGCATCTGCCCGTCCTTCACGCTGCCGCGCCAGATCCGGGCCAGCGACAGCTTGCCGGTATGGGCGAGGTGCAGTGTCTTGAACACCTGCAGCAGCGGTTCGCCCTCCGGCGGGATCGCCTTGCGCCCGGCGGTGTGGGTCACGTCGGAGACCTCGTGCCGCAGCGCCTTCAGCAGGCGGTGTACGCCGTGGTTCTTCTCCGCCGCCCCCAGGAACACCGGGACGATCAGGTCGGATTGCAGGTCCTTCGCCAGCGTGCGGTAGATGTCGTGCGTTTCCGGCACCATGTCTTCCAGCAGCTGTTCCAGCAGCCCGTCGTCGAAATCGGCCAGCGCCTCCAGCATCTCGCCGCGGGCCTCCTGCTCTCGCGCCAGCGCGGTCTCCGGCAGCTGGATCAGGTCGGAGGGCTGGCCCGGCCGGTAGCGATAGGCCCGCTCGCTCGCCAGATCGACATAGCCTGTGATGTGCTCGCCCTCGCGGATCGGCACCTGGCGCAGCACCAGCGGCCGCCGGGAATGCGCCTGCAGGGCGGCCAGCAGGTCCCGCACGCGCCCCGTGCTCTCGTCCATCCGGTTCACGAACAGCAGGTGCGGGATATCCTCGTCATCCAGATATTTCAGGATGGGCGCGATGGTCAGCGCGCGCGCCGGGTCGGCCTCGCACACCACCACGGCGACATCGGCGATCTGCAGCGCGTTGCGGTAATCCTGCGCGAATTCGATGGAGCCGGGGCAGTCCACGAACACCCAAGGCTCGCCCATATAGGTCGCATGGGCGATGTTGGGCTCCACGCTCATCCCCCGGGCGCGGGCCTCGGGCGAGGCGTCGCCGACGCTGTTGCCATCCTTCACGCTGCCCTGCCGGGGAATGGCGCAACAGGCCGCCAGAAGGCTTTCCAGCAGGGATGTCTTGCCGCTGAGATAGGGACCCACCAGCACGGCGCAGCGCGGCGTGTCGATGGGCATGCGTTCGGTTCTTGCGACCATGGCCACCTCCCTTGGCAAATGCCGGCGGCCCGCTTCTTCATCGTTCCCGAAGCGCGCCGGGGACGGCGGAGCGGGACGCATCTTTCTTGATGAACGCCTATGTCAGCAGGCGGGGATAGGGGATGCAAGGAAGAAAATCAGAAAATTCTAATTCTGTGTCCCGGCAGCAAGGCAGGCGGCCAGCCCCTCGCGGTAGGTCGGGCAGGCGAGAGTGATGCCGAGATCGCGTTTGATCCGCTCGTTGCGCACGCGCTTGGTCTCGGAATAGAAGGCCAGCCCCATCGGGCCGAGGCCGGCCTGCTCCAGCGGGATCTCCGGCGGCGGTTCGACGCCTAGCAGGCGGCTGGCCTCCAGCACGACATCGGCCGAGGAGGCCGGCTCGTCATCCGCCAGATTGTAGATCGCCCCCGGATCGGGGCGCGCCATTGAGGCGGCCAGCACCTGCGCGATATCCGCAACATGGATGCGGTTGAAGAGCTGCCCCGGCTTCACGATGCGCTTCGCAGTACCGGTGCGCAGCTGGTCGATGGCGCTGCGCCCCGGTCCGTAGATGCCGGACAGGCGGAAGATATGCAGCGGAATATTGAGCGCCTGCCATTCGGCCTCAGCCGCCACCCGCGCCTTGCCGGAGGGCGTGGAGGGGGCGAGCGGGCTGTCCTCGTCCACCCAGGCGCCGCCGGTGTCGCCATAGACCCCGGTGGTGGAGAGATAGCCGGCCCAGGCGAGGTTGGGCAGCTTGCGCAGTACCGCATCATGCGTGGCCACTACCGGATCGTGCCCGTCGCGCGGCGGGACGGAGGACAGGATATGGGTCACGCCCGCCAGCGCCTGTGCCGGGTCGGGCAGGGGGAAGGGGTATGCGGCGATGCCGCGTGCTTCCATCGCCGCGCGCTTGTCCGCCTCGCGGGCGGTGCCGGCGATTTTCCAGCCCTCCGGCAGCAGCGTCCTGGCGAGCCACTCCGCCGTGTAGCTGAAGCCGAAGCAGAACAGATGGCCCGCCATGGCGTCGTCAGCGGCCCGAAGGGCGCGGGACAGGCCGCCAGTCCGGTGGCGCCATCTCGAAGCCGGCGAAATCGAAGGCCGGCGCCACGGTGCAGGCAACCAGCGTCCAGTGCCCCAGGCTCTCAGCGGTCTGCCAGCAGTTCGGCGGCACGACGATGTGCGGGCGGTGCCCGGCCAGCACGTCATTGCCCAGATGGTGCGCCTCGGCATCGTGACCGTTCGGCGACAGGGTCAGCACCAGCGGCGCGCCGGCCTGGAAATGCCAGATCTCGGTGGCGTCGGTGACTCGGTGCCAGGCCGAGAACTCGCCGGCCTTCAGCAGGTAATGGATGCAGGTCAGCGCCCCGCGCGAGCCGTCCGCCGGCACGTCGCGGAAGGTCTCGCGGAAATAGCCTCCTTCCGGATGGGGCTCCAGCCCCAGATGCCGGATGATGGCGTCGGCGTCGCGGTCCTGCATGGGGCTCTCCCGGCGGTGTTTCGTGTGCAGGTGGGGTGGTGTTGTACGCGGGGCATCGCACTTTCACTCAAACCGTCATTCCCGGGCTTGTCCCGGGAATCCAGGCCTCGGCTCGCGCCGGCATCGCCCGTGCTGGCTGAACCCTGGACCCCCGCAACAAGTGCGGGGGTGACGGCCTGAGAAAAGGTGCGACGGTCTGGCGTCAAATCAAGTTCTGAATTGGCACCTTACCTCCCCCTCACTTCGGCGGGACAGTCGCCTGCATGGACGGGCGGGCGGAGAAGCCCTCATACCATTTGGCGAGGTTTGGCCGGCCTTCGCGCCACTTGTCCGCCTCGTAGCGGAAATCCATGTAGCCCAGCGCGCAGCCGACCGCGATCTGGCCGATGGTAACGGGGCCATTAAGGTCGGCGGCTTCCTTCTCAAGCATGTCCAGCGCGCTCTTCACCTTGCCCTTCTGGCCATCATGCCAGGCATCCCAGCGCAGCTCCTGCGGGCGCATGAAGCCCTCATAGCGCGCCAGCAAGGCTGCATCGAGCAGGCCGTCGGCGATGGCGTGCTGGCGCAGCGCCACCCAGCGCGCCTTGCCCTTGGCCGGGAAGAACTTCCCACCGGCATGCTCGGCATCCAGATATTCGCAGATCACCGGCGAATCGAAGAGCGTCATGCCGTCATCGGTGGTCAGTGACGGCACCTTGCCGATGGGGTTGTCGGCATAGAGCGATTCGTTGCGCTCCACCGGGCTGGCGGCGGTCTTGTCCTTCTCGATCTTGCCGTCGATGCCGGCCTCGATGGCCAGCACCATGACCTTGCGCACATAGGGCGAGGTCGGGGAATAACGCAGCTTCATGGGGACTCCTCCTGGGGTGTGCTTGTTAGAAACTGTCTTTCCGTTTCCTGACTTCGGCAAACACGGAAACCGGGTCCGCCCCGGCAAGGCCGACGGCGGCGGCGACGCCATCCTCATCGGCGCGCAGGAACGGGTTGGTCGCCATCTCCTCGCCCAGCAGCGAGGGCACGGTTGGCTGGCCCGCCGCGCGCAGCCGGTCGATCTCCGCCGCGCGCTGCTTCAGCCGGTCATTCTTCGGATCGACGGTCAGCGCGAAACGGGCGTTGGACTGGGTATATTCATGCGCGCAATAGACGCGGGTATCGGCGGGCAGGGCGCGGAACTTGCCGAGCGAGGCCCACATCTGCGCGGGCGTGCCCTCGAACAGCCGGCCGCAGCCCAGTGCGAACAGCGTGTCACCGCAGAACAGCGCCCGGCTGGCAGCGAAGAAATAGGCGATATGGCCGCGCGTATGGCCCGGCACGTCGAACACCTGGGCGTCCTCTCCGCCGAAGCGATAGCGGTCGCCATCGCCAACCTGTACGTCGATGCCGGGGATGCGGGCGGCATCGGCGCGCGGCCCGACGATGGTGCAGCCGGTCGCCTGCTTCAGCGCCAGATTGCCGCCGGTATGGTCGGCATGGTGGTGGGTGTTCAGGATGTGCGTCAGCCGCCAGCCCTGCGCCTCCAGCGCCGCCAGCACCGGCGGCGCCACGGCGGGATCGACCACGGCGGTCTCGCCGGAGGCCTCGTCATGGACGAGATAGACGTAATTGTCGCTGAGGACGGGAATCTGGTGGATGGTCAGTTGCGTCATGGCTGCCTCCCTCCCCATATCCGGTTGTGTTAATTTCGGTTCGCCGGGACAGTAGCACCCGCTCCGCCATGCGCCAACGGCCTCCAGGGCATGGCAGCCAAGGGTAGGCAGATGGGGAAAGGACGAAGCGGTCATGTATGACGATGTCGTCGATCTGCGGGATTTCTACGCCAGCAGCCTGGGCCAGATGGCGCGCCGGCTGCTGCGCCGCCGGATGCGGCAGATCTGGCCGGATGTGCGCGGGCAGAATTTCCTCGGCATCGGCTACACGCTGCCCTATCTGCGGCCCTTCCGGGAGGAGGCGGCGCGCACCATCGCCCTGATGCCGGCGACGCAGGGCATCATGCATTGGCCGCGCGAGGGGCCGAACGTCACCCTGCTGGCCGATGAAAGCGATCTGCCGCTGCCCGATGCCTCGATGGACCGGGTGCTGCTGGTCCATGCGCTGGAAAGCACGGAGCAGCTGCGCGCCCTGATGGATGAAATCTGGCGGGTGATGGCCGGCAATGGCCGGCTGCTGGTGGTCGCCCCACACCGCCGAAGCCTGTGGTCGATGCGCGACAGCACGCCGTTCGGCCATGGCCAGCCCTACAGCGCCGGGCAGATCCAGAAGCTGCTGCGGGACTGCCGTTTCACGCCGATTGAGCGGATGCACGCGCTGTTCGCACCGCCGGCGCGCTCGCGGCTGCTGCTGCGCTCCTCCGCCAGTTTCGAGCGGCTGGGCCAGCGCTGGTTCCCGCATCTGGGCGGGGTGGTGATGGTGGAGGCGGCCAAGCAGGTCTATGCCACCACGGGCCGGCGCGAACCGGCGCGCCGCCGGCTGCTGATCCCGATGCCGCGCCCCGCCCCGCAGGGCATCCCCGCCGGTGCACGGGCCATGCGCGATATCGGCGAGGGGTAGGGTGAGGTAGAAAAAACCCTCTCCCCTGGCGGGAGAGGGTGGTGAGCGAAGCGAACCGGGTGAGGGGGGAGGCTGTGCCTGTGCAACTGCACCCTCACCCAGCTCCGCCTAATCTCGCCGGTTGGCTCGATAAGGCTACGCACCCCTCTCCCGCGTTGGGGAGAGGGGTAGCGCAAGGGGAGAGGGATAGGTCAGGCCTACAGCTGTTCCAGCGCCTTCACGACCTGTTCGCACATCGCCTTGGCGTCGCCGAACAGCATCATGGTGTTGTCGCGGAAGAACAGCTCGTTCTCCACGCCGGCATAGCCCGACGCCATGGAGCGCTTGATGAACAGCACGGTCTTGGCCTTGTCCACTTCCAGGATGGGCATGCCGTAGATCGGGCTGGCCGGGTCGGTCTTGGCCGCCGGGTTGGTCACGTCATTCGCGCCGATCACGAAGGCGACGTCGGTGGAGGCGAAGTCGCGGTTGATCTCCTCCAGCTCGAACACCTCGTCATAGGGCACGTTGGCTTCTGCCAGCAGCACGTTCATGTGGCCCGGCATGCGGCCCGCCACCGGATGGATGGCGTAGCGCACCTTCACGCCTTCATGCTTCAGGATGTCGGCCATCTCGCGCAGCGCGTGCTGCGCCTGGGCGACCGCCATGCCATAGCCCGGCACGATCACCACCGAGGCGGCGTTCTTCATGATGAAGGCCGCGTCGTCGGCGCTGCCCGCCTTCACGCTGCGGTCGCCCGCCGGGCCGCCGGCGGCAGCCGCCGCCGTCTCGCCGCCGAAGCCGCCGAGGATGACGTTGAAGATCGAGCGGTTCATCCCCTTGCACATGATGTAGCTGAGGATGGCGCCCGAGGCGCCGACCAGCGCGCCGGTGACGATCAGCAGGCTGTTCTGCAGGGTGAAGCCGATGCCCGCCGCCGCCCAGCCGGAATAGGAGTTCAGCATGGAGATGACGACCGGCATGTCGGCGCCGCCGATGGGCAGGATCAGCAGCAGGCCCAGCAGCAGGCCCAGGATGACGATCAGCCAGAACACGGTGGTGGACTGGGTGATGCACAGCACCACGATCAGCACCACCAGCGCGATGCCCAGTGCCGCGTTCAGCGGGTGCTGCATCGGGAAGATCAGCGGCTTGCCGGTGACCAGCCCCTGCAGCTTGCCGAAGGCGATGACCGAGCCGGTGAAGGTGATGGCGCCGATGGCCACGCCCAGGCTCATCTCGATCAGGCTGCCGACGGCGATGTTGCCGGCGACGCCGATGCCATAGGATTCCGGGCTGTAGAAAGCAGCCGCGGCGACGAACACGGCGGCCAGGCCGACCAGGCTGTGGAAGGCGGCCACCAGTTGCGGCAGCGCCGTCATCTGGATCTTGTAGGCGATCAGCGTGCCGATGGCGCCGCCGATCACGATGCCGGCCAGGATCATGCCGTAGGACAGCACGTCGGGCAGGGCCAGGGTGGTGAGGATGGCGATGGCCATGCCGACCATGCCGTAGATGTTGCCCTGCCGGCTGGTGACCGGCGAGGACAGGCCGCGCAGCGCCATGATGAAACAGATGCTGGCGACGAGGTAGAGCAGGGCTGCGTAGGTTGCGCTCATGGACTCTTCTCCGCCTTACTTCTGCTTCTTCTTGAACATGGCCAGCATGCGCTGGGTGACGATGAACCCGCCGAAGATGTTGACCGAGGCCAGGATCACGGCGAGGAAGCCCATCACCTTGGCGAAGTTCATCTCGACCGGTCCGGCAGCGATCAGCGCGCCGACGATGATGACCGAGGACACCGCGTTGGTGACCGCCATCAGCGGCGAGTGCAGCGCCGGCGTGACCCGCCAGACCACGTAATAGCCAACGAAGCAGGCCAGCACGAACACGGTCAGCAGGAACACGAAATTGGTGCCATCATGGCTCTGCGCGCCGATGGCGGTGATGCGCGTCGCCTCGTTCGCCAGCACGGCGGCGCGGTCGGCGAGATCGGAGGCGGAAGTGGCGAGTTCGGCCGCCTTATCGATGAATGTCTTCTGATCCATGATGTCTGTCTCTCCGCTCTCAGGCCGCCTTCAGGGCCGGGTGCACGACCTGGCCGTCCTGGGTGACCAGCGTGCCCTTCACGATCTCGTCCTCAAGGTCGATCTTCAGCGCCTTCGTCTCCTTGTCGATCAGCAGGGTGACGAAGTTCAGCAGGTTCTTGGCGTAGAGCGCGCTGGCATCGACCGGCAGCCGGCCCGGCACGTTCAGATGGCCGACGACGGTGACACCATGCTTCTGCACCACCTTGCCCGGTTCGGAGCATTCGCAGTTGCCGCCCTGCTCGACCGCCAGATCGACGATGACGGAACCCGGCTTCATCGACTTCACCATTTCCTCGGTGATGAGGGTCGGCGCCTTGCGGCCGGGGATCAGCGCGGTGCAGATCGCAATGTCCTGCTTCTTCAGCGTCTCGGCGATCAGGGCTGCCTGCTGCTTCTTGTACTCGTCGCTCATTTCCTTGGCATAGCCGCCGGCGGTCTCGGCCTGCTTGGCCTCCTCGCTCTCGACCATCACGAAGGTGGCGCCCAGGCTTTCCACCTGTTCCTTGGTGGCGAGCCGTACGTCGGTGGCGCTGACGATGGCGCCCAGGCGGCGCGCGGTGGCGATGGCCTGCAGGCCGGCGACGCCGACGCCCATGATCATCACACGGGCCGGCGGAACGGTGCCGGCGGCGGTCATCATCATCGGGAAGGCGCGACCGAATTCTGCCGCCGCATCCAACACCGACTTGTAGCCGGCGAGGTTGGACTGGCTCGACAGTACGTCCATCGACTGCGCGCGGGTGATGCGCGGCACGAACTCCATGCCGAAGGTGGTGACCTTGCGGGCCGCCAGCTGGTCCAGCAGCGGCTTGTCGTTATAGGCGTTCAGGATGCACAGAAGGACGGCGCCTTCCTTCATCAGCGCGACCTCGTCGGTCTTGTCGTCACTGCCGGTCGGGCGCTGCACCTTGAGGACGATGTCGGCCTTTTCCAGCGCCGTCTTGGTGTCCTTGGCGATGGTGGCGCCGGCAGCCTTGTAGGCCTCGTCCGTCATGGCGGCGGCCTGGCCGGCGCCCTTCTCGACCACCACATCGAGGCCGAGGTCGATCAGCTTCTTCACCGTGTCGGGGGAGGCGGCGACACGCGTCTCTCCCGGTCGGCGTTCCTTTGGAATGGCGACGATCATTCCCGTGCGTCCTTTTTTGCGAATGCCCCTGGATGGCCCTTGAAAGGCCTTTCATAAGCACAATGAACGTTGAGGCCGGCTTTGTGAAGGCCTGCGCACTTATTACTTTACCTTATTGCTACCCCGACAATAGTTCGGTTGACACGGACCGGTGCCAGGGTGTGACTACGACATCCTGACTGACATATTGACCTCTCGGCAAAAGGCAAGGCGGCGAGCGCATGTCCGCATCCGGTGACAAATCCGTTCCCTTCACGATGGGGGGCGCGCTGTTCGGCGCGCGCACCATGATACCGCTGGTGCTGAGCGCCACGGTGTTCGGCGCGGTCTATGGCGTGCTGGCCCGCGATGCCGGCCTCAGCCTGGCAGAGACGGTGCTGATGAGCGCCACCGTCTTCGCCGGTGCCTCGCAGCTGATCGCGGTGCAGCTTTGGGCGGCCCCGCTGCCGGTGCTGCCGATCCTGATCGCCACGCTGGCGGTGAATTCCCGCATGCTGCTGATGGGCGCCTCGATGCGGCCCTGGTTCATCCACATCACGGCGAAGCAGGCCTATGGCTCCTTCTTCTTCCTGACCGATGGCAACTGGGCCATGGCGATGAAGGAGTATTTCAACGGCTACCGCGATGCCGCCTTCCTGGTCGGCAGCGGGCTGGCCCTCTATGCCGGCTGGGTGGCCTCGGCCGCCATCGGCTACGGGCTGGGCTCCATGGTCGGCGATCCCAGCATCTATGGTCTGGATGTGCTGCTGCCGATCTTCTTCGGCTCGCTGCTGGCAGCGATGTGGAAGGGGAAGGGCGACCTGCTGCCCTGGGGCGTGGCGGCGGCGGTCGCCATCCTGGCGTCGCAGTTCCTGCCGGGGCACTGGTACATCCTGCTGGGCGGCTTCGTCGGTTCGCTGACAGGGCTGGTGCGCTACAAGGCACCTGTGGGAGGCAGCCGTGACACCTGATTCGCTGTCGCTCTACACCATCCTCGGCATGGCGCTGATCACCTATGGTACGCGGGCCGGCGGCTTCTGGCTGATGCGCTTCGTGCCGCTGTCGGGCCGCGTCGAATCCTGGCTGCGCAGCATTCCGGGCGCGGTCATCGCCGCCGTTGTCGCACCGGCGGTCTGGAAGGGTGGCTGGATCGAGCTGACCGGCCTGGTGCTGGCCGTCATCGCCATCCGGCTGACGAAGCAGGAGCTGGTGGCGATCCTCATCGGCATCGGCACGGTCGCGGCACTCCGCCAGCTCTTCCCGGGGTGAGGGATCTTTCTGTTTCACCCCTCACCCAGCGCCGCCTAATTCGCTTTCGCTCATAAGGCTTCGCAACCCTCTCCCGCAAGGGGAGAGGGTAATTAGGCATACCAAACAAAAAACCCTCTCCCCTGGAGGGAGAGGGTGGTGAGCGTAGCGAACCGGGTGAGGGGGAGCGAAAACCGCTCAGTTCGGCAGGCTGGCGACCGAGACGATGGCGTCGGGCGGCACCGGCACGCAGGCCATCTTCTTGGTCTTCAGCGTATCGCAGGCGCGGCGCGCCTCCTTCTCCGACAGGCCAAGCAGGCGGGCGCGGTAGAGCGGCTTCTGGTCGGGCCGGGCGCGTTCGATGAACAGCTGCGCGCTTTGCAGCAGCTTCGGCGCCAGCTTCTGCGCGCTGGTCAGCGCCGCGCGGGCCGGGCCTTCCTGGGTGAAGGCGCCGACCTGCACACCCCACAGATCGCGGGCGGCGGCGAGATCGGAGGCGTCGCCCTGGGCCAATGCTTCTTCTTCGGCCAGCTTCGTGGTGCCGGCATCGGCCACGGCGACCGGCGGCGGATTGTCGAGGCGCGGCTTGCGCGACGGCACCGGTACCGCGTTGGCGACGCGGATCTGGTCGATTTCGACGAAGCTGGCTTCCAGCAGATCCATCATGTGCTCGTCGCGCGAGGCGGCGGTCTGGCCGCCGAACACCACGCCGATCAGCCGGTGCTGGCCGCGCTTGGCCGAGGCCACGAGATTGAAGCCTGAAGCGCGGATATAGCCGGTCTTGATGCCGTCCGTGCCCTCGTAATTGCCGAGCAGCCGGTTGTGGTTCACATAGGTCCGCCCGGCATAGGTGAAGGATCGCACCTTGAACATGTCGTAATATTGCGGGTAGTCGCGCATCAGCCGCACGGCCAGCTGCGCCATGTCGCGCGCGGTGCTGACCTGGCCGCGGTTCGGCAGGCCGGATGCGTTGCGGAAGCTGGTATTCTTCATGCCCAGCTTGTGCGCGCGCTCGGTCATCATCTGCGCGAACTTGATCTCCGTGCCGCCCTGCGCCTCGGCCAGCACCACCGCCATGTCGTTGGCCGACCGGGTGATCAGCGCATAGATCGCATCGCGGACCTTGATGGTCTTGCCGGCCGGAATGCCAAGCTTCGAAGGGGACATGCCGGCGGCACGCTGGGACACCGGCAGCTGCTGGTCGAACTTCAGCTTGCCGCTCTCCAGCGCCTCGAAGGTCATGTACAGCGTCATCATCTTGGTGAGCGAGGCAGGATAGCGCCGCTCGTCAGCGTGCCGCTCGAACAGGACCTTGCCGGTGGAATAGTCGATCACCAGGGCGGCATAGCGGCTGGCCTGGGCCTCGGCACCCAACGGGGCGGCCACGGCGAAAGCCAGGGCCATCACGAACATCAGCGGCAGGAGGACAAGACGCCCCATGCCGCGTGCCTGCTCATTGTTCCGGCCCTGCGGAAAAAGCCCCCTCATTGCCTGCCCCCTCGATGTCGAATTTTAGCCTGAATATGCCCCAATCCGGCCTTATGTTAATGTCGATTTTAGGATTTGTCCATAATCCATTGAATCAAATGTAGATTCTCTTTTTCGGTGTTCCGGTATGCGGGGCGCGGTAACAGCCTACTCCTCCCGGACGACCGTGAAGCGCTTCTGGGCGGAGTCCGGCAGCAATCCGGCCAGCCACGGCCCGTCCGGCAGCCGCGAGGCCAGCTCGGTCAGGTTGGTGTTCCACCATTCGCGCTGCTCGCGCACCTCGTCATAATCGTAGCGCGCCGTGTGCCAGACCTTCTCGCGCCGCAGATAGACCGAGATGTCGACCGGGAAGCCGACATTGGACGCGCTGACGCGCGTGGAATCGAAGGAGAGATAGGCGATGTTCAGCGCCGTGCGCATCGGCTTGTCGAAGCTGAGCGCGCGGTCGAGGATCGGCTTGCCATAGCCGGTCGCGCCGATGGACAGGTAGGGCGTGCGCGGCTCCAGCTCGATCCAGTTGCCTTCCGGGTAGACCAGGAACATGGAGGGTTCTGTGTCCGGACCCAGCTGGCCGCCGATGATGGCGTGCAGGTTGAAGGACAAGTCGGAGAGCTGCAGCGCTTCGCGGTCTTCGTCGGCGACGCGGCGCAGGGCCTTGGCGTAGGCCATCACCGCCTCCAGCATGCCGCGGAAGCCTTCGGGGCGGGTTTCCGCCATGTCGCGCTTCAGATAGGCCAGCGTCTTGTCGCGCAGCGAGCGCAGGCCCGAGGTCATGACCACGAATTGCGCCCCGGGCGGGCCGAGCAGGACCTGTTTCTTTGCCTGGGAAACCTCCGTGCCGCTGGTGATGCGGCCGTCCGACAGGGCGATCAGCCCTTCCTCGATGGCGATGCCAAGGCAATAGGTCACGTATCGTTTCTCTCTTCAGCCGTGGACGGTCTGCGCTGCCGTCGCGCAGCAGCATAAGCTGTCCCGGCCCGCCGCAGGAAGCCCGGAAAAGCGCCCTCAAGCGGCAAAAATACGAATTTTATGTTGCAGTGCACAAAAATCCATTGACAAAAAAGCAGCGTTTCCTAAATTAAGTCGCATGCTGCATTGCAGCAATCCGTTCCGCCAGGCGCGATGCGATGACGCCCTGCGCTGGCGCTCGGGAAGACCGCAATCATAAAAGATTTTGGAGAAGCACACCATGACCACCGCCAAGAAGGCCGCCGCGCCGCAGGAGACGTTGAAGCAGGTCGAGACCATGGTCGCCGCCAGCAAGGAGGCGATGGAAACCATGGTGAAGACCGGTGGCGACGCCGCCAACAAGAGCTATGAGCAGGCCGTTGCACTGACCAAGGAACAGATCGCCAAGCAGAGCGAGGCGTTCTTCAAGTCCTATGACGGGCTGACCGAGCTGAACCGCGCCAACCTGGACGCGCTGAACACCAGCGGCGCCATCGTCAGCAAGGGCGCCGAGGAAATCGGCAAGGCCTGGTACGGCTTCACCCAGTCGAGCCTGGAGCAGGCCGCCGGCACCATGCAGGCGCTGATGGGCTGCAAGACGCTGCGTGACGTGATGGAGCTGCAGAACGGCTTCGCCAAGACCAGCTTCGACCAGACCATCGCCGAGACCGCCAAGCTGTCGGAGATGACCGTGAAGGTTGCCAACGACGCGGTCGAGCCGATCAAGGCCCGGGTGAACAGCAGCGTCGAGTTCTTCCTGAAGCCGGTCGCTGCCTGAACCGGTATCGCTATCCGGCATCGTGGACCGGTGCGGCGGGCATCCCCCCTTGTCCGCTCAATCCGAGCCCACCTGCCCGAAAAGGCCCGGCCCCGCGCCGGGCCTTTTTGCGTCCGCGGCGCCCTGTGGAGCGGGAATCTGATTTCAAGAGGGCGATGACAAGAGAAATCCGGGCAAAGCCCCTTTGCGAAGCCCGGCCCAATGCCTATCATTACAAACAGTGGATGCGCCGGTGTCCGCCGGCGCGACGAACGTAAGGTCGAGACGATCACGCATGAGCGATGAGCCCCCCATCGGCGGCACGGGAACAGGTACGGGCGTCGTCCTGAAGACGAAGCCGAAGACCAAGAAACCGTCGCTCTACAAGGTTCTGATGCTGAATGACGACTACACGCCGATGGAGTTCGTCGTGCATGTGCTTGAGCGTTTCTTCCAGAAGTCGCGGGAAGAGGCGACGCGGATCATGCTGCACGTCCACCATCGCGGTGTCGGCATCTGTGGCGTGTTCACCTACGAGGTGGCCGAGACCAAGGTCACCCAGGTGATGGATTTCGCGCGCCAGAACCAACATCCCCTGCAATGCACGTTGGAAAAGGAATAGTCCCGCATGCTGTCCCGCAATCTGGAAAAGACCTTGCATCGTGCACTCGATTTCGCCAACGAACGGCGGCACGAATATGCCACGCTGGAACATCTGCTGCTGGCGCTGACGGAGGATCAGGACTCGCTGGCCGTGCTGAAGGCCTGCGGTGTCGATCTCGACAAGCTGCGCGCCGACCTGGTGGGCTACATCGACACCGACCTCGCCAACCTCGCCACCCAGCGTGAGGAGGATGCGAAGCCGACCGCCGGCTTCCAGCGGGTCGTGCAGCGCGCCGTCATCCATGTGCAGTCCTCCGGCCGGGCCGAGGTGACCGGCGCCAATGTGCTGGTGGCGCTGTTCTCCGAGCGCGAGAGCCATGCCGTCTATTTCCTGCAGGAGCAGGAGATGAGCCGCTTCGACGCGGTGAACTACATCTCGCACGGCATCGCCAAGGTGCCGAAGCGCAACGAGCCGCGCCCGGTGCAGGGTGCCGATGAGGAGAAGGAGCCGCAGGCCGAGAAGCCGGCCGGTGCCACCGGCATGGGCGGTGCCCGGCAGAAGGGCAACGAGGCGCTGGATACCTACTGCATCAACCTGAACAAGAAGGCGCAGTCCGGCAAGATCGACCCGCTGATCGGCCGCGCGGCGGAGGTCGAGCGCACGATCCAGATCCTGTGCCGGCGCACCAAGAACAACCCGCTCTATGTCGGCGATCCCGGCGTCGGCAAGACCGCCATCGCCGAGGGGCTGGCGCGCCGCATCGTGCAGGAGGAGGTGCCGGACGTGCTGAAGCCGGCGGTCATCTTCCAGCTCGACATGGGCGCGTTGCTGGCCGGCACGCGTTATCGCGGCGATTTCGAGGAACGGCTGAAGGCGGTGGTGAACGAGATCGAGGCGCACCCCAACGCCATCCTGTTCATCGACGAGATCCACACGGTGATCGGCGCCGGCGCCACCTCCGGCGGGGCGATGGATGCCTCCAACCTGCTGAAGCCGGCGCTGGCCTCCGGCGCGCTCCGCTGCATCGGCTCGACCACCTACAAGGAATATCGCAGCTATTTCGAGAAGGATCGCGCGCTGGTGCGGCGCTTCCAGAAGATCGACGTGAACGAGCCGTCAATCGAGGATGCGGTGAAGATACTGATGGGGCTGAAGCCCTATTATGAGGAGCATCACCATGTCCGCTACACGGCGGAGGCGATCAAGGCGGCGGTCGATCTGTCGGCCAAGTACATCTCCGACCGCAAGCTGCCGGACAAGGCCATCGACGTGATCGACGAGGTGGGTGCGGCGCAGATGCTGGTGCCGCCCTCCAGGCGGCGCAAGACCATCGGCGTGAAGGAGGTCGAGGCCGTCGTCGCCAAGATCGCCCGCATCCCGCCGAAGAGTGTCTCCACCGACGACCGCACGGTGCTGAAGAACCTGGAGCGCGACCTGAAGAATGTCGTGTTCGGCCAGGACAAGGCCATCGAGGCGCTGGCGAGCGCCATCAAGCTGTCGCGCGCCGGCCTGCGCGAGCCGGAGAAGCCGATCGGCTCCTACCTGTTCTCCGGCCCGACCGGCGTCGGCAAGACCGAGGTGGCGCGCCAGCTGGCCACCATCCTGGGCGTCGAGATGACGCGCTTCGACATGTCGGAGTATATGGAGCGCCACACGGTCAGCCGGCTGATCGGCGCGCCTCCGGGCTATGTCGGCTTCGACCAGGGCGGCCTGCTGACCGACGCCATCGACCAGCATCCGCATCAGGTGCTGCTGCTGGACGAGATCGAGAAGGCGCATCCCGACCTCTACAACATCCTGCTGCAGATCATGGATTACGGGAAACTGACCGACCATAACGGCAAGACGGTCGATTTCCGCAATGTCATCCTGATCATGACCACCAATGCCGGGGCCGCCGACATGGCGAAGCCGGCCATCGGTTTCGAGCGTACGGCGCGGGTCGGCGAGGATGAGGAGGCGATCAACCGCATGTTCACGCCGGAGTTCCGCAACCGGCTGGACGCCATCGTGCCCTTCGGCCATCTGACGCCGGAGATCATCGACCGGGTGGTGGACAAGTTCGTCATCCAGATGGAGGTGCAGCTGGCCGACCGGGGCGTCACCATCGAGCTGACCGATCCGGCCCGCAAATGGCTGGCCCAGAAGGGCTACGACCAGGCCTATGGCGCCCGGCCGCTGGCCCGCGTCATCCAGACCAACATCAAGCAGCCGCTGGCCGAGGAATTGCTGTTCGGCAAGCTGGCCAAGGGCGGCACGGTGCTGGTGACGGTGAAGGACGGCAAACTGGTGCTGACTTACCCCGACGCACCGTCCTCGGGCGGGGGATCATCGGGCCGCCGCAAGCGCGAACCGGCCCTGGCGGAGTGATCGGGCCGGAGTGATCATCCGGGGGCGGTGCGGCTACCGGCCGCGCCGTCCCCTGGGTTCCGGCTTGTCGCCGAAGGCATTGCCGCCCAGCAGCATGTTCACATCCAGGCCATTTTCCGAAAGCGGCAGTACCAGCCGCTGATAGGGCCAGTGGCGGCCGCTGGAATCCATAAAGCGGCGCGACGCCGCCACAGGAAGCTTCTCCATGGCGCAGCGCGTATAGTCGGCCACGATGGTCTCGTGAAACGGCCGGTTTTCGAAATCGTCGAGATAATGGCCGGTCGGGTCGCCGCCATTGCGTTCAACGATTCCAGTGCCGACCAGCCGGTAGCGGAAGCGGTAGGGCGCCGTGCCGCCGCTCTGCCGCTCCACATCGACCAGATAGAGGAAGGGCAGCAGCCGGGGAATGTCCAGCGGGTCGATATCGGCGCGCGCCGGCAGCCGCTCGTCACTCCCCCTGCTTTTCCAGTAAGCAAGCAAAGGTTGCAGGGCAGGGGCGAGAAGCGAAGGTTCGGGATCGATGACCTGACCGTCAGTGGGTAGCCCCGTCATCCATCTTCCTTTTTTTATGATTCGCGCCATCGTTGGAACTTTGAATATCAGGCAAAAGTTAAAATCCGATTAACCAAATCGGCGCGCCGGCACCGATGGTATTGGTGATCGCGATTTCTATTTATGCGCGCCATGGTTGAAAGCGATTGCTGTCTGTCATTATCAAAACATACAATGCTGTGCTTTTTCCTTTGAGCGACAGGACAAGATGAGCGAGCGCCCGATACCCGGCCTGGAGTGGAACTGGGCAAGCCCGGAAACCGAAGGCGTGGCGAATGCCGAGCAGCTGGCCAGCTTCATCGAGGATGACCGGCTCCGCCGCCTGTTCGCCTATTGGCGCGAAAAGCGTCAGGGCCGTCCAATGCCGTCCCGCACGGACATCGACCCGACGGAGATTCCCTGGGCGCTGGCGCAGATCTTCCTGGTCGATTACGCACCGGAGAGTGGCTTCCGCTACCGGCTGGCCGGTACCGAGGTCTCCTCGATCTTCGGCCACAGCAATCTGAAGGGCATGACGCTGGAGGATATCCTCGGGCCGGAAAAGGCGGCGGTGGTCGCCGGGCGCTGGATGCCGCTGGTGGAACAGCGGCTGCTGCTGTGCATGAAGGGCATGGTCTATCTGCCCGCCGACCGCACGCCCATCGGCGAGCGGCTGATGCTGCCGCTGGCAGATGCGGCGGACGGGCCGGTCACCGGGTTGCTCGGCATGACGGTCTGCGAATGGCACAAGGGTGAGGTGGCGGAGGAGGTTAAGCTATCCCGCGTGAAGACTCTCTCTGTTAGGATGATCGCCTGATCTGTTTTCGCCCAACCGAACGGACCCCGCTCATGGACCTCTGGCAGCTCGACGCGACCGATCTCGAGCGCCTTATCCGCACTGGCCGCGCCTCTGCCCGGGAGGCCACGCAGTCGGTCCTGAGCCGGCTGCACGCGGTCAATCCGGCGATCAACGCCGTGGTCCGCGTGCTGGAGGAAGAGGCGCTGTCCGCTGCCGATGCAGCTGATGCGAAACAGGCGCGCGGCGAGGTGCTGCGGCCGCTGCATGGCGTGCCCGTCACCACCAAGGTGAATGTCGATCAGGCCGGGCTGCCGACCGACAATGGCGTGGTGCCGCTGAAAGACTTCATCGCCGGGCATGACAGCCCGGTGGTTGCCAACCTGAAGCGCGCCGGGGCAATCATCGTCGGGCGCACCAACGCGCCGGCCTTCTCCATGCGCATCTTCACCGACAATGCACTGCATGGGCGCACGCTGAACCCGCTGGACCCGGCGGTGACGCCGGGCGGCTCCAGCGGCGGCGCGGGGGCGGCGACGGCCACCGGCATCGGCGCCATCGCGCATGGCAATGATATCGGCGGGTCGGTGCGGATTCCCGCCAGCTGCAATGGCGTTGTGGGCTTGCGCGTCGGCTATGGAAGGATACCGGCCTTTAACCTCACGGCCCCCGGCGGTCGGCCGCCCGGTGCGGTCATCATGGCGGTGCAGGGCCCGCACACCCGTACCGTGCGCGATGCCCGGCTGGCGCTGGAGGTGATGGCCCAGGGCGACCGCCGCGACTGGCGCTGGAACGATGTGCCAATGCGCGGGCCGGAGCCGGCGCGGCCGATCCGCGTCGCCATTGTGCCGGAGGTGCCGGGCGGTACCAGCCATCCGGCACAGGTCGAGGCGGTGCGCCAGGCCGGACGGCATCTGGCCGCCGCTGGCTATGCGGTGGAGGAGGTGCTGCCGCCGGACATCGAGCGCGCCATCGAGCTGTGGCACATCATCTGCGTGACCGACGTATTCGGCAGCCTGTGGCCGACGATGCAGAAGATGGGCGACCCCGACGGCATTGCCGCGATGCAATCCTGGCTGTCGCTGCACAAGCCGGCTGATCTTGAGACCTACATCGCCGCGATGACCGAGCGTGAGGCACTGGCGCTGCGCTGGATGCAGTTCTTCGAGTCCTATCCGCTGGTCATCATGCCGGTGCTGTGCGGCCTGCCGCCGAAGCAGGGGGCGGATGTGACGCCGGAAGGCCAGGCGGAGGTGCTGGACAATATGCGCGCGGCCCTGATTGCCCCGCTGCTGGGCATTCCGGGCCTTGCCGTGCCGGTCGGTCGGCATGGCGCGCTGCGTACCGGTGTGCAGATCATGGCGATGCGCAACCGCGAGGATATCTGCCTCGATGCCGGCGAGGTGATCGAGGCCGCCGAGGGCGTCGTCACCCCGGTCGATCCGGCGGGATAAGCCATGACTCCGGATACCGCGCTGGTGCGCTGGCTGCCGGTGGCGGATATCGCGGAACCGGACTGGCAGCACCTCTCGGCGCTGCTGCCGGCGGAGGAGCAGGCGCGGGCGCAGCGCTTCCATTTCCGGCGCGACTGGGAAAGCTATACTGCTGCTCATGCGCTGCTGCGCGGCACGCTCAGCCTGCTGGCGTCGGCTTCCGGCCTCAGCGTGGCGCCGGCGGAGTGGCGCTTTTCCATCGGCGATCACGGCAAGCCGGAACCAGTGCTGCCTGCGGAGGCACCACCCTTCCGGGTGAACCTCTCCCATACGCGGGGGCTGGCCGCCGTGGCGGTGGCGCTGGACCGCGAGATCGGCGTCGATGTGGAATGGCTGGACCGCACCAACCTGACCATCGACCTCGCCGACCGGTTCTTCGCCCCGGCGGAATGCGCGCAGCTTGTCGGGCTGGACGCGGCGGCCGAGAAGGAGGCGCTGTTCGCCTTCTGGACGCTGAAGGAGGCCTATATCAAGGCGGTCGGCATGGGGCTCGCGCTGCCCCTGGGGGCCTTCGCCTATACGCTGGACCCGCTGTCCATTGCCTTCGACGAACGCATCCAGGACGACCCCGCCAGCTGGTACTTCCGGCGCCTGCGGCCGACGCAGGGGCATGTGCTGGCGCTGGCGCTGCGGCACGAAGCACCGGCGCGCGCGACGCTGGATGCCGCCCCCGCCGACCTTGCCGCGCTGATGCGGCTGGCACAATAAGCTGCCATTATTCTCCTTGTCATTGCCGGGCTTGACCCGGCAATCCAGGGGCCACGTTCTGAAGGGTTTCAGGCGGGGCACCGCTCCTGGACCCCCCCAGGCGCCCATTGGGGTCAAGCCCGGGGGTGACAAAATGGAAACTGGCGGGGCGTGGTCAGCCAGACGTCAGGCCATAGTCGGCGGGCCCGGCAGGATTTCCCGTATATAGGGCAGGATGCCGCGCTTCTGATCCCATTGCCTTGGATAGCCCAGCGAGACTTCCTCGAACCGCGTGCCGTCGATCCAGTCGGTGCGCCGCACATGCAGATGGCCCGACACCGCGACCTTGGCGTTGAAGCGGACATGCCAGTCCTCGGTCCGGCGCGTGCCGCACCAGGGGATGAAGCGCGGAATGCGCGGGATATGCACCAGGTCGCGGCGCAGCGGGTAATGGTTCACCAGCACGGTGGGCGCGCCGTCCAGCGCCATCAGGCGCGCCTCGGCCTCGTCGCACCGCGCCGCGCACCAGGCCTCACGGGAGGGGTAGGGGGCGGGGTTCAGCAGCATCTCGTCAGCGCACACCGCGCCGCCCTCGCGGGCCCAGGCGATCACCTGGTCGCGCGGCAGATCGTCCGGTCGGAAGCTGTAATCGTAGAGCAGGAACAGCGGCGCCACCACGCAGGGGCCGCCCGGCCCGGTCCAGATGGGATACTCATCCTCTGGTGTGACGACGCCAAACTCGCGGGCGAGATCGACCAGCGCCTGGTATTTCGCCTCGCCAGCCAGGCTGTCGCTCCCATTGCCGCTATCGGCGCCGTTTTCCGAGACGGTCCACAGCTCATGATTGCCCGGCACCCAGATCACCCTGGCGAAGCGCTCGGCGGTCAGGGCGAACAGCGCGCGCATATGCTCCAGCCGCTCGGCCATGTCGCCGGCCAGGATCAGCCAGTCCTCGGGCGCGTGGGGCAGGCCGGCCAAAGCCTCGCGGTTCACCGGATTGGCCAGATGCAGGTCGCTGATGGCAAGCAGTTTCATGCGCTTAGCTTTACCGCAAGCCGGCAGGAAAGCCAAAGACATGCATCCCCGGCGGGCTTGCCCCACAGCAGGACATGACAACGGCTCTTGCAGTCCGGCACGGGAGATATATAAATTTTATCCTAAAGACCATCAGAATGATCTGATACTGGAAGAGCGCTCCGGTCCCTCTGGACCTCCACCACGGCTAGAACAGGCACACTATGAAAAAACCCTCTATCGGCGTTGGCGACCGTTTCGGTCAGGTCGATGGCTATGGCCGGCTGGTGTCCTGGTCAGTCGAGCAGGTGATGGACCATCACGGCATCCCGCATGCCTGCATCGTCTCGGCCCATGATCCCAGCCGCCGCAAGACCGTGGCCCTGTCCGTGCTGCTGCGCGACGGCAGCTATATGCGCCAGGATTCCCTGCACTAAGCCTGCACTGAACAGTTCGGCCCCTAAACATTTCGGTCTGGACTGAACTGTTGCCCTCGCCGCCGTGCTAGTCTGAAGGCTCGCACGGAGGAACCCATGAACACGAACCGTATTGCCGAGATCGGCCTGCTGGTGGGAGAACCCGCCCGCGCCGCCATGCTGCTTGCGCTGATGGACGGGCGCGCGCTGACCGCCGGGGAACTGGCCCAGGCCGCCGGGGTGACGCCGCAGAGTGCGAGCGCGCATCTCGCCCGACTGACGCAGGCCGGGCTGCTGGCGATGGAGCGGCAGGGCCGGCACCGCTATCACCGTCTGGCCTCGCCGGAGGTGGCGCGTCTGCTGGAAACCGTCATGCAGGTGGCGTCCCTGGCGCCGCAACCCGTGCGGGCGCCGGTGACCGGCCCGCGCGATGCGGCGATGCGCCGGGCCCGCACCTGCTATGACCATATGGCGGGGGAACTCGGCGTGGCGCTGGCCGATGCGCTGCAGGCACGCGGCCATGTCGAACTGGATGACGGCGCCGGTCTGGTGACACCGGCCGGGCTGGACTTCCTGCACGGGCTGGGGCTGACGGGCGAAAGTCTTTCTGGTGCCTCTGGAGCGCGTGCCCTGTGCCGGCCCTGCCTCGACTGGAGCGAACGCCGCCCGCACATCGCCGGCCGGCTGGGGGCGGCCCTGTGCAGCCATTTCCTGGACAGCCATCTGGTGCGCCGGATCGGCGGCAGCCGGGCGCTGGAGATCACGCCTACGGGGCAGGCATATTTACGCGAACGCTTCGATATCCGCACTTTTTAGCTGGCCCACCAGGCGGCACCCCAGGCGCCGGCCAGGATCAGGATCAGCCCCGGCAGGACCCCGGCGGCGAAGCCGCGCGGGCCGGCCAGCCAGGCCAGGGCTGCCTTGCTGATGGTGTTGGTGGTGAGGCCCAGCAATACCGGGAGCGCTGCCTCGTCGGCGGGCAGATTGCCGCTGGCCACCTGGCTTGCGACCATGATCGCGGCGGCATGCGCATCGGCGAATCCGGCCAGCGCCGCCGCCGCCAGGATGCCGGCATCGCCGAACCAGTCATGCAGCGCCGCCGAGATCAGGATGATCGCCGCCAGCCCGAGGGCAAAGCCGGCAATCGCCTTCGGGTCGAAGATACGGCCCGGCGGTGCGGCTTCAGTCTTGTCGCCAGTGAAGGCACGCCGGGTGAACAGGACGCCGTAGAGCAGCGCTGCCGCGCCGCCGGCCAGGATCGCGGGCAGCAGCGCCCGCAGCGACTCCAGGCTGGTCGCCCCCAGCACGGCGGCCAGCAGGGCAATCGTGGCGACCGAGGACAGCACGGCCCCGGCAATGGCGGGGGATAGCAGCGCTGCATCACGCAGCGCGCGGCCGCCCATCGCGCCGATGGTCGCGGTGCTGGAGGCGAAGCCCCCGATCAGCCCGGCCAGCGGCAGGCCGGCGCGCGCACCGACCAGCCGGATGGCGGCATGGCCAAGGCCGCTGACCGCCATCAGCAGCACGACCAGCAGCCAGAGCTTGTGCGGGTTCAGCGCGCCATAAGGCCCGATGGGCCGGTCCGGCAGGATGGGCAACACGATCAGCGTCACCGCCGCGAAGAGCAGTGTGTCATTCACCTCCTGCGCGGACAGTACGCCGCTGACGAAGCGGTGGATCGCCCCGCGTGCCGCCAGCAGGATGGCAACCGCCACACCCATCCCGGCGGCCAGTGCCGGGCGCTGCAGCGCCAGCCCGCCCAGCAGCACGGTCAGCACCAGCGCCACCTCTGTGGTGAGGCCGGGATCTTCTTCCCGGCTGCGCCAGTAGGCGGCGGCTGCCAGCACCGCAACTCCCAGTGAAGCCGCCGCCAGCAGCGGACCATCGCCCACCAGCATGGCCGTGGCGCCGGCCAGCGCGGCAATGGCGAAGGTGCGGATGCCCGCAGGTGCGCGGCCGGGCCCGGTACCCTTGCGGCGTTCCCGCTCGGCACCGATCAGCAGGCCGATGCCCAGTGCCACGGCGAGATGGAGGATGGTGTCGTCCATGCCGGCTCCGCTTCCCTTTCAGCCTCGGCGTTGTCTGGCCTCTGGTGCAGTTTGGAAGCAGCGCGCCCGTCCTGCCAGCGCTTTTCCCGGTAGAGTGAGTGTGCGTGAAATGCTGCGAAAAACTGTTTCTATTCCATTGATGCCATATTTTCGTTCTTCCTGCATAATCCGGCAGAAAATCGGAAAAGCGGTTTCAGGGGAGCGATGTTCGAGTTTTTCAGTGCCTTCAAGACGGCCTTCGCGCTGATCGCCGGCTTCGACAGCGAGCTGCTGCAGATCGTGGCGCTGTCGCTGTCGGTCAGCCTGTCGGCGGTCGCCATCGCCGCGCTGATCGGCCTGCCGCTGGGTGCCGCCGTGGCGCTGTGGCGCTTTCCGGGGCGCGGGGCGGTCATCGTGGTGCTGAATGCCTGCATGGGCCTGCCCCCGGTGGTGGTCGGCCTTGTGGTCTATCTGCTGCTGTCGCGCGCCGGGCCGCTGGGCGAGCTGGGGCTGCTGTTCTCGCCACCGGCCATGGTCATTGCACAGACCATCCTGGTGCTGCCGATCATCGCCGCGCTGACCCGTCAGACCATCGAGGATCTGTGGGCGGAATATCGCGAGCAGCTGACCTCGCTGGGAGTCACGCCCTTGCGCGCCATCCCGACGCTGCTGTGGGACGGGCGCTTCAGCCTGCTGACGGCGGTGCTGGCCGGGCTGGGCCGGGCGGCGGCGGAGGTGGGCGCCATCCTGATCGTCGGCGGCAATATCGACGGCGTCACCCGCACCATGACGACGGCCATCGCGCTGGAGACGGCGAAGGGCGACCTGGCGCTGGCGCTGGGCCTCGGCATCGTGCTGATCATCATCATTGCGGCGATCAACGGGGCCGCCTTCGGCATTGGCGAAACCGCCCGCCGGCGGGCCGGGTGAGGGCGGTCATGCATGGCATGGTAAGGCCCACCATCCTGCCGCTGCGGCTGGAGAATGTGTGTTTCGACGCCGGCGGCAAGCGGCTGATCGACGGCATCGATCTGACGCTGGAAGCCGGTATCCGGAGTTTCGTCATTGGACCGAACGGCGCGGGCAAGAGCCTGCTACTGCGGCTCTGCCACGGGCTGATCCAGCCGACCTCGGGCCGGGTGCGCTGGGCCGAGGGCGTCTCATCGCAGGAGGCACGCCGCCGGCAGGCCATGGTGTTCCAGCGCCCGGTGCTGCTGCGCCGCTCCGTGCTGGCCAACATGGTCTATGCGCTGTCGGTTGCCGGCGTGGCGCGCACGGGGCGCCGGGCGTCCGCGATGGCAGCGCTGGAAAGGTTCGGCCTGGCGGCGCTGGCGGACAGCCCGGCCCGC